>LKMM01000061.1 GCA_001563885.1 Natrialbaceae archaeon B1-Br10_E2g27 | reverse complement strand
TGCCACGCCGCGTTATCGAGTAAATGTTCGTGCGGAGGTCGGCCTGCCCCTTCTCGACAAGGCCTTTTTCGACCAACGTATCGAGGTTCGGATAGAGACGCCCGTGATGGATCGCCTTTTTATACGAATCTTCTAC
This sequence comes from Natrialbaceae archaeon B1-Br10_E2g27, assembly GCA_001563885.1. Taxonomy (GTDB): domain Archaea; phylum Halobacteriota; class Halobacteria; order Halobacteriales; family Natrialbaceae; genus Natrarchaeobaculum. The sequence goes on along the minus strand of LKMM01000061.1, from coordinate 10,300 downwards.
CTCCTCTTTGACCGCTAATCCGTGCGGATCGGTGAGGCCTGCGATTACGTACAGCAAGTCACGCTGGAAGCCAGTCAAATCATACATATCATATCTAATGATGATCACATACTTAGCCATGGGGGAGATGACATTCGGTCACGAAGAGACGCTCGGGTCGATTAGTAGCCAGTACAAGTGTAATGGGTGAACCTATTTGTCTACCATCCAACAACCGCCTAGTAATGGACCAGACGGTGGTTGCGCTCTCAGTTGTTGAAGGCATTTGTGTTGGAGTCGCTGTTTTGATTGTTGCCATCGTGCAGAGATACCGTGACCAACGGCTCGGGTTGCCAGTGTTTGCAACAGCTGTTGGCGCGAGTGGATATACGCTTGCAACTGTTGTCAGAACGTTCGTTTCCGACCCGGTGATCTGGCAGTTGCTCAATAATATCCGGTATCCACTCGGCGCAATCATCGCTGTCGGTGCGTTCTATATTGCAGCCGAGTTTACCCAGCGCGAGCAGTTTCGTCATCCAGTCGTCGTCGGTCTATTTGCAGGCTACGTGCTGATCAACGCACTAATCTCGCTTACTGATCCGCTGCACGGACTCGTGATCGCCGACCAACTCACAGTTGCTGGGGGGTACATCGGTGTCGCAGGTCCGCTGTTCTGGGTCCATGTGACGGTAGGATTGGGGATTGGAACTGCTGCAACTGGGATGCTCCTCGCAAGTCTCGGAGATATACATGGGATCTACTTGACGCAAACGCTCATCCTCATCGGCGGTCTAACCGTCTTGATTGGCTCGTTTCTGTGGCAGTCCGTCGCACCAATTCATCCCCTCTTCGACATCGCGACTGTTGGTATCGTGACCTATTGTGGGCTCGTCCTCTGGGGACTGTTCAAACACGATCTCCTCGAGACGGTTCCAGTCTCTCGGCAGACGCTCATGGGCAGCATGGAGGACCCAGTCATTGCGATCACTGCTGACGATACTGTCGTTGACCTGAATCCGCCGGCGATGGAACTATTCGATGTTGACGGCGATGTCATCGGTCGCTCTCTTGAGAGCCTGCTAGCGGCGTATCCCGAACTCGACGATGGATTACCAACCGATGAGGAACCGCGACTTGCCCTCGAGCGAAATGGCGACACCAGACACTATGATCTGAAAATTTCGTCTGTGCTGCCCGATGACGGACCCCACGACGCCTTCGGTCAAATAATCGTCTTCAGAGACGTGACAACGGCTGTCGAGCGCAAGTGCCGGCTCGAAGCCCAAGCAGCGCAACTCGAGGACCAAAACGAACGACTCACCGAAGAAATCGACCGTCGCAAACAGCGAGAAATAGAGTTAGAACGGACAACAGCCCGGCTTCAGGAGCGAACTGACCAACTCGAGCGAAGCCGCGAGCGGTATCGGTCGCTGTTCGAACACAGCCCACTCGTGTTGTGGGAAGAAGACCTCTCGGAGGCGATCAGTCGTGCCAACGAGCTCGTCGATGACCCTGCAGAGTTCGCTTCGTATCTCGAGGCACATCCCGAAGAGCATCGGCAACTGTTCGAAACGATCGAGGTGGTCGATGTAAACCACACTGCTGTCGAAGCCTACGGTGCGAGTTCGAAACCGGAGCTCATGGCTCGGCTTGACGAAATCTTGACCGAGCAAGCCTTCGAGTCGAGTAGACACCTCTTCGAAAAGTTGCTCAAGGGGAACCGACGCTCTCGAGCCGAGACGATGTATCGCACTCTCGATGGCGAACATCGGTACGAACTTGTTGATACGATTGTTCCTGCATCCAGTAGTGATGACTTCTCCCGGGTGCTTCTCGCTGGCACCGATATAACCAAACGGAAAGCTCGTGAACAAGAGCTTCAATATCAGACAGCGTTATTCGAGGCGGTAGCCGAGTCAATAAATGCGGGTGTTTTGGTGACGAGCCGAGACCGTGAAATTCTCTGGCACAACAGACAGTTTCGTGAGCTCTGGGGTATCCCCATAGATCTTCTCGAGGCAAACGACGACCGAGCAGCAGTCGAACACGTGTTGGATTCGGTTGCGGACCCCGAAGCGTTTCTCGAGGCGACCGACCAGTTACATGAGCCACCGTTCGAACCACATCAGATGGAGCTGCAGTTGGCTGACGGGCGCTGGTTCAGTCGGTATACAGCCCCGGTTACCGACGATGACGGAACCCTCTATGGGCTGTTGACGCTCACTCGAGATATCACCGATCAAAAGCAGTACGAAACACGTATCGAAACCCAAAATCAGTGGCTCGAGCGGCTGGCACAGGTTATTTCCCACGATCTACGAACGCCGCTATCGAGTGCAAGTAAACACCTCACACTGCTCGAAATCGAACTCGAGGACCCGCCGGAACCGGTCGAACAGTCGCTTGTGGATTTGAACCTGACAGTCGACCGGCTCGAGAAGTTCACTGAACATCTCCCACGGATGGCCCGTGAGAGTACGAACGTTGAGTCGCCCGTGGTGTGTGAGCTCGAGACGGTTGCACGGGCCGCATGGGACGTCGTCGACCCGGATGCCCTCGAGTTGGTCGTCGAAGACAGCATGACTGTCCGGGCTGACCCACGTCGTCTTCAGCAGGTGTTCGAGAACCTGTTAGGAAACGTTACCGAACACGCCGTCGGAACGGCTGAGTCGGCGTCCACGGTGTGGGTTGGAACTCACGAGAACGGGTTTTACGTCGCTGATGATGGCCCCGGAATCCGACCTGAACAGGGCGACGAGATTTTCGAATACGGCATGAGCACGAGTGATGGATCAGGTATTGGACTTGCAATCGTTCGGAACATCATCGAAGCCCACGGCTGGTCGATTGCTGTGGATGACCGAGATGGTGGCGGTGTGCGGTTTACTGTCGAGACAGTCGATCACGGTGACCGTACAGAACGCCGAGACGAAATACAACGACTCTAGCCGTTTGGAAGACCAACGCACGTGCGATGTGACCAGAATCCGTTAGCTCTCAAGAATTTGATCGAGGAGTTTTCGTTCGGCCGCTCTGAGATGGTGGGTTACGGTCTGCCGTGTCACGCCGAATTGGGCTGCGAGTTCGGTCATTGTGGTCTCTCGAGGGTGTTCAAAAAAGCCTGCGGCGTAGGCGTGTCGGAGTGCGTCTGCTTGCTTTGTCGTCATCGGCTCGAGAAGTGTTTCGACCGTGCCGAGTGGTTCTGGCTGGGTGTCTTGCCGGATGGCGGTAACGATGACGTTCTCGTAGATGGATTCCAACGCATCTGCAGCCGTGGAGACGGTTCCGTGGTCGGGGAGTTCAGCCGTGATTGCGGCAGTTGTGTCTTCGACGACGGTCTGTTGAACGGATCCACCGGTTGCTGTCAGCGTCGATTCCGGGGTCGGTTCCGTCGCAATGAGTCCACATTGGACCGTCGAACCCGTCGCTGTCGAGCCATCATTTGCGAATTCAACTTCGTCACTCAAAGCGACAGCGTCGGCAACGGCCTGTTCGTTCGCTCCCTCGAGTCGGAGGAAATACAACGTTGTGTCATCGTTTCGAACGACAGTTGAGAGGACGACAAGCCGGGTTCCATCGGGAAGCCGATGTCCGAGAGCACACAGCGGGGCAGTAGTGTCTGTTAGCTCGATGTCAACGGTCACCGTCTCATCCGGTCCCATCGAGTGCGTGAAATCGGCAGTGTGTAGTGCATATCCAAGCGTTTCAGCGAACGCGTTCAATGACTCGAGGTTCGTCTCGTCCAGTGGTGGTCGGCCAGTGGCGTAGACCCCGAGAACGCCAAAGCGGATGCCTTCGTGCTGGATTGGGATACCAGCAGCGCGCTCGAGGTCGTGTGCGCGTGCGTTGGCTGCCCACGCAGTGGATTGGTCCGTGAGGTCCCAGACCACGCTCTCGTTCGACGCTGCTGCCTCGAGAGCAGGTGTCTTTTCGGCCGTTGTCGGCGTCTGTACGAGATCATCAACGATAGGTTCGGGACCGGCGGCAACTTGGGTGATGAGCCCGCGCTCGCTGGTTTTGGTGCCAATCCAGGCACAACTGTAGCCATGATTTTCGACGAGGATCGTACAAAACTCCTGACACAGCGTTCGTTCGTCAGTCGTCGCTCGCAACAACTCGAGAATCGAGGCTTTGCTTTCTCGTTCACGCTCGAGTGCGCGTTCGGTTCGGGAGGCGTCGACGGCAGTCGCGATGCAGTCTGCAAGAAGCGCTGCATCCTCGTCGTGGGCTTTAATTACGTAATCGGTCACGTCGTTGTGGATGGCTGTACTGGCGAGGTGTTCGTCGCCCCGGCCGGTCACGAGAATAAACGGGCGTGCCGGGTGGTCTGCTCGCACGGTTTCGAGGAGGTCGAGTCCGGTTCCGTCCCCGAGTTGGTAGTCACAGACCACACAGTCTGGCTCGGTCGCTGCATACCGACGCTGTCCATCCTCGAGACTCGAGGCGGTTTCGACACGGAAGGCATCGACGGCGTGCTCGAGTAAACTTGCGGTTGCTCGCGTCCAGACAGCGTCATCATCGACGAGAAGGATATCGACGGATTCGATGAACACATGAGTTGTGGTCTCTTCTTTCACGGCCGTCTCCCTCTCATGTGCTGGTTGGCTTGACCCCCTAAGGCCAAGACAGCCAGCCAACCCTCATGTGGATTCATGATACTCATGGATTGAGTTACGCTCTGGTAAAAATAAATCCGATGTATGCGTATGCAGATATCCAATTTATGCGTACATACTCGAGTAACTACACGTAACGAATGCCGTTAGGATTGGAGGAACGGGGGGTTGCAGGGAAGCGCGGCAACAGTATCGTGGCCAGTCAGTGGCCGGCTATTAAATTCTATTTATCATCGCGTGGCCAGAACGTGTTGGTTCGGGTGGCCAGCCATGATGTGACACTCGAGGGAACAGGCAACACCCTGACCCCACCCAATCAGGTGGGAGAATGATTCGCCGCTGTGCGGTCGTATTGGTGGTCTCATTCGCCGTGATTTGTCTTGGGTTGGGGGCCGTCGGGAGCGTGGCAGCCGAGGAACTAGAGGAGATCGAAGACTGGAACGACCTCGACGATATCGAGGACGGCTCCGATGGTGAGTACGTGCTCGTGGACGACTTGGATTCGGAGGCGGAGGGCTACAACAGTCTGGTCGATACTGAGGACGGCTTCGAGCCGATCGCCGACTTCGAGGGCGAGTTCGACGGGCAGGACAACACCATTGAGGATCTCTACATCGACCGGTCGGACGAAGACCGCGTCGGGTTGTTCGCCTCGACGGCAGAGAACGCCGAGATTCGGGACCTCGAGTTGGAGAACGTGAACGTGACCGGAGAGGGTGGCGCTCAGAATAACGGTGTTGGGAGTCTCGTCGGGTTCAACGAGGGGGACATCACGAACGTGTCCACCAGCGGTGACGTGGAGAGCGACAACAGAGTGGGCGGCCTCGTCGGGCGGAACAATGGCGATGTGAGTAAGTCGTACGCGACTGGTGAGGTCTCCAGCGCCATAGAGGTGGGCGGCCTCGTCGGATGGAACGATGGCGATGTGAGCGAGTCGTACGCGACGGGCGACGGCGACGCCTCCTCTGGCAGCGCGGGCGGCCTCGTCGGGTGGAATAATGGCGATGTGGACCAGTCGTACGCAACGGGAAACATTTCTGGCGGAACCCCGGGTGGCCTCGTCGGGACGAATAATGGCGATGTGAGCGACTCCTACTGGGACGACGAGGCGGCAACCGTCACCGAAGACGGCGAAGAACAGGACGAACAGAGCGACGGTGGCGAGCCGCTCACCACTGCCGAGATGACCGGCGAGGACGACCTCGATTCAGATTTCGAATCGGACTTCGACCTCGGTGAGGAGGATAGTGCGTGGGAGACCAATTCAGTTGACGAAGCGGGCGGCTTCACACTGCCGTATCCGACCCTGCAGGAGAACACGCAGGACCCGCCAGCGAGTCAGACGCTGTACGCAGACGGCGGCGGTGACGACGACCCGTACGTCATCGATAACTGGGACCAACTACACAACGTTCGGGAGAATCTCGACGCCGACTTCGTGCTCGCGAACGAACTGAATGAATCGACCGATGGCTACGACGATCTGGTCGATACTGAAGACGGCTTCGAACCGATCGCAGAGTTCGATGGTGAGTTCGACGGGCAGGACAACACCATCGAGGACCTCTACATCGACCTACCGGACGAAGAGCGCGTCGGGCTGTTCGCCTCGACTGAGGAGAACGCCGAGATTCGGGACCTCCAGCTGGAGAACGTGGACGTGACCGGAGAGGGCGGCGGAGAAGCCGGCGTTGGGAGTCTCGTCGGGCTCAACCAGGGGACCATCACGAACGTGTCCACCACCGGCGAGGTATCCGGCGAGGACGACAGAGTGGGCGGCCTCGTCGGGTTGAACAGTGGCGAGGTGAGCAAGTCCTACACGACGGGCGACATCAGCGGCGAGGGCAACAACGTGGGCGGCCTAGTCGGGGAGAACACCTTTGCAGGGGATATGAGCGAGTCGTACACGACGGGCAACGTATCCGGCGACTCTGAAGGAGTGGGCGGCCTCGTCGGGGTGAACAGTGGCGATGTGAGCGAGTCGTACGCGACGGGCGACGTGGAGGGCGAAGAAAGAGTGGGCGGCTTCGCCGGGTTGAATGCGAACGGAGGGTATGTGAGCGAGTCGTACGCGACGGGGAACGTGGAGGGCAACGAAGACGTGGGCGGCCTAGTCGGGGCCCCCAATGGCGATGTGAGCGAGTCGTACTGGGACGACGAAGCGGCAACCGTCACCGAAGACGGCGAAGAACAGGACGAACAGAGCGACGGTGGCGAGCCGCTCACCACTGCCGAGATGACCGGCGACAACGCGGAAGACAACATGTTCGAGGACTTTGGAGAGACGTGGGACACCGGCGAAGCCGATCCAGAAGATGGGTTTACTGTCTTCTATCCAGTCTTGCAGGAGAATACACAGGATCCAGCACCCAGTAGCTCACTCTACGCTGACGGAGATGGTGACGACGATCCCTACGAGATCACTAACTGGTACGAACTCGACAATGTGCGCGCGAATCTGGACGCGAACTTCACGCTTGCCGAGGATATAGACGAAGAGACGGCGGGTTACGGCGGCGATGGCGAGAACGGTGTCGTCCTCGACGCTGACGGTGAACTCCGGAATGGTGACGGGTTCGAACCGATTGGTGACTTTGATCTCGATGCCGGGGAGATTGAAGGTGAGGGGTTCGAAGGGACATTCGATGGGGGTGGAAAGACGATCGAGGAGCTATCCATCAACGATAGTGACAAAGTAGGAGTTGGGTTATTCGGATTCGTCGAGGACGGCAGTATTGAGAATGTCGCACTCGAAAACGTAGATATCGAGGGCTTCGGCCTGGTAGGCGGCCTGGTGGGTTATCACCAGACCACATCCGAGAATGACCAGGCCACAATCGAGAATTCATACGTCACCGGCAATGTCTCCGCAAGCGAAGAACGAGTGGGCGGTCTCGTCGGCGATAGCGACGGCTTCTCTCAGGAGAACAATGCCATAATCGAGCAGTCCTACGCCACGGGCAACGTCTCTGGGGATAGCGAAGTGGGCGGCCTCGTTGGAAGGAGTACAAAGACCACCATCTCGGCATCGTATGCCGATAGCGATCTCACTGGCAACCTCAGGGAATTAGGCGGCCTCGTCGGTACTAACTTTGGTAGTATCGAGACGTCCTACGCCACCGGCAACGTCACCGGCGAAGATGATTCTTTCAGAGTGGGCGGCCTCGTCGGGAGGAACTTGAACTCGGGTGCCATTGACACCTCGTACGCTATTGGTGATGTCACTGGCGATGAACAGGTTGGCGGTCTCGTCGGGGAGAACGCCGATATTGATGGATCTGGCGATGTTTTTGACTCCTACGCCACTGGCGACGTCCACGGTAGCGAACGTGTGGGTGGCCTCGTCGGCGAGAACGATGGGACAGTGAGTGAATCGTATGCAGCAGGTTCGGTTGACCCAGACGGTGACGCAACCACCGTCGGTGGATTGATTGGAAACCACGATGGCGACGACGTGACTGACTCGTACTGGGATAGAGACGCGACTGGCCAAGACGAATCCGACGGCAGTGACGACGAGGACGGACTCGAGACCGCCGAAATGACCGGCGCGAATGCCGAGGACAACATGGCCGGCTTCGGCTTCAACCCGACGTGGGACGTGGTTGACGAAGACCAGAACGGCGAACTCGAGGTCTCCTATCCGTTCCTCGTCGACAACGAACAGGAGCCGGCACCCGGCAAGACCACAGAAGGACTGTACGCTGGCGGCGAGGGGACCGACGAAGATCCGTACCTGATCGAAAACTGGGAACACCTCGACAACGTGCGCGAGAATCTCGATAGTGAGTTCGCGTTGAACGCCGATCTGGACGATGAGACCGACGGGTACGGCGGCAACGGCGAGGACGGCGTCGTCCTCGACGCTGACGGGGATCTCCAGGATGGCGACGGCTTCGACCCAATCGACAACTTCGAAGACGAATTCGACGGACAGGACAACACCATCGAGGATCTCTACATCAACCGGCCGGGCGAAGAGAGCGTCGGGTTGTTCGCCTCGACGGGGGAGAACGCCGAGATTCGGGACCTCCGGCTGGAGAACGTGGACGTGACCGGAGAGGGTGGCAATGCCGGAAACGGTGTTGGGAGTCTCGTCGGGCTCAACCAGGGGACCATCACGAACGTATCCGCCACCGGCAACGTCAACGGCAAGGACTCCAGAGTGGGCGGCCTCGTCGGCCAAAACGATGGCGACATCTCGGAGTCATCAGCCGATATCGACGTCGACAGGGACGGTGATTTCGTGGGCGGCCTCGTCGGGGCGAACAGAGGGGATGTGAGCAAGTCGTACGCGACGGGCGACGTCTCCGGGGATGGAACAGTGGGCGGCCTCGTCGGGACGAACCCAGGTGATGTGAGCAAGTCGTACGCGACGGGCGACGTCTCCGGGGATGGAACAGTGGGCGGCCTCGTCGCGGGGAACAACGGCGATGTGAGTGAGTCGTACGCGACTGGCAACGTGGAGGGTGACATCAGGGTGGGCGGCCTCGTCGCGGGGAACAACGGCGATGTGAGCGATTCGTACTGGGATGACGAAGCGGCAACCGTCATCGAAGACGGCGACGAAGAAGACGACCAAAGCGTTGGCGAAGGCGATGACGATGGCGTAACTCCACTCACGACCAGCGAAATGACCGGCGCAAACGCCACCGACAACATCGATGGCTTCGCGTTCCCCGACGACGAGGGAACCTGGCACGCCACCGACTCCTACCCCGCGCTCGCCTGGGAGGACACCGATCCGTTCTACGAAGTGACCATCGAAGGGACGAACTCGCCGATCGAGGAGGGTGAGACTCTCGACGTGACCACCGAACTCACCAACCTTGCCGCAGACGGCGAGCAAACGATCGAACTGCTTGACTTCGACGGCGACCAGAAGGACAGCGCCGAGGTCACCCTCGACAGCGGCGATTCGACCGAGGAGACCCTGGCGTGGGAGACCACAGTCAGCGACGCAGGCACGGGCGACGTGACCGTCGAAAGCGACGACGACACCGCAAGCGAGGAAGTCACGATCGAGGCTGTCGTCGAGAGCCTCGACGCCGAGACTGACGACGAGGCGGTCGCCGACGGCGATGACGAAGTTACGTTCACCGTCACTGCCGAAGACAGCAACGAGGAGCCGATCGAGGGTATCACAATCGAGGTCACCGACAGCGAGGACGTTGCGGATCTCGACGGGATCGAGTCCGGTGAAGAGGCGACGACCGACGAGGATGGCGAAGCAACGTTCACCGCCACCTCGACCGACACTGGCGAGTTCGACGTCGAATTCGAGGACCAACAGGACGAGAACACGGTCACCGCCACGGCGACGTTCGTGGCTGGCGACGCGGACTCTGTGACGGTCGAAACCCAGCCAGACGGGACGATCGCCGGTGAGTTGATCGAAGGTGTTGACGATGACTATCCAGAAGCCGAAGTGACTGACGAATCCGGGAACCCGGTCGAAGATGTCGACGTGACTGTCGAGGAAGTTGGCATCGAAGGTGGGACAATCGACGAGGGAGACACGGCAGTTGTCACTGACGGCGATGGCATCGCGACGTTCGACGACCTCGTTATTGAGGACGCCAATGAGGGCTACGAACTGGAGTTCTCGATCGACAGTGAGGGTAGTGAAAACGTCGAATCGGCCGACACGGCAACGACCGACGAGTTCGAGGTAGCGGCGGCAGATGCGGACTCGGTGGAAGTCG
>LKMM01000060.1 GCA_001563885.1 Natrialbaceae archaeon B1-Br10_E2g27 | reverse complement strand
TCCTCGAGGTTCGACTCGACGATTTCACCGATCTCCCGTTCGGTCCCATCGGCAAACGTCACTCTTGTATCGCCCTTTAAACATTTACCAGTACCAGGATCCCCGATCAAGAGCATGTGCAGGTCCCCACGGATCCTCGAGCCGTCGGGCAACTGTTTTGTCACGCCAGAGAACAGCTGAAGAATCATCGCGAGTTTTTCGTCGTCGTAGCCATAGATAGCGGGGGCAATGGAGCCGACCATCCGCTCGTAGACATCGTCCTGATTCGAGATTTCGTAGATCTGCTTTTTGTCTTCTTCTGTGATGTCCATATCCTCGAACTGCTCTTCGTCGATATCGACGGCCATCCCCTCCATGTAAAAATCGAAGACGGGGCTTTTCTCGCCCTGAGTTTCCTGTTGTTCGAGACGAAGGACGCCGGTTGTAGAGACGTGGTCGCCGGGGGTCACCTCGCCGGTGATGTCGTCTTCGATGTGGACATCGAGCGACTGAGGGGTTTCACCGCCACGCAGTCCCTCGGGACTTTCCTGGATGCGGAGTTTCTGGGAGTCGACGAACTCCGACTGGTCGAAGTTGACCCGAAAGGGACCCTGGCGTTCACAGCCCTGACACTCGTGGGGTTCCTGAAAGGTGCCACTAGATTGAGGGACGCGATTTAGGGTTCCACAGAGCTGGCACTCGAAGGCGGCTTCCTCGATTTTGGGCCGGACGTCGGTTGCCTTCCGGACGATACCGTGTGCCTGGACGAGTTTGTTCATATCGCGTGCGCGAATTTCCCTGATCTCCGGCGATTCGGTTTCGGGGAGGTTGCGAACGCGGACGTGGGCCTGCCCGAGGCTGACGTCGATCGGCAGATCGTACAGTCGGAGGGCTTCCTCGGCGTACCGTTGAAGCTGTTCGGGCTGGGCAAGAAAGTCATCAGCCAGGTTCGGATCGAACCGGTAGAGATCCTGCCAGTCGACCCAGAGCGAGCGCTGTTCGTTGGGGTATCGTTGGGCAAGCTGTTTGATCGCGCTATCGTAGTAGTCCCGGAAGAACTGCTCGAACGCGTCGACGAGTTCGGTATTTCCCGCTTGCGCCATTGCACTGGTATACGGCCGTCATCGGGTATAAATGGTCGCAAACCGGGACGAAACTGATCGCACAAAAAGACGAATCCGGGCCACGTCGGATCCGCCGTCTATGTCCACAGCGAGCGCCGAGGACACATGTTTCCGGCCGTATCGCGCCGTCTCCTGTGTTCCCTATCGCTACCGCCGACTACATGGCGGACAGCGTTTCGATTGCGTGGCCGCAGGCTGTCGTTCACTGTCCGCACATATATAGACAATAGATTTGTTTCACACTGTTTAAAAGCGAGAAATACCAGATTCACTGAATCAGATCACTCACCGACTGGATCGACCTGCACCGTCTGTGAGGCCGTATCGGTGTCTCCAGCCTCATCAACGACCGTCACGGATAGTTCGGTTGTTCCAACTGGCGGTTCGTGGCGGACGACCGGATTCGGCGTTACCTCGTCGATTGACCCATCACCCGAAAGATCCCACCGGTATTCAGCCGGCGCTGCGGGAACGTCGCTGTCACTCGCATCGAGGGTGACCGGCGTTCCCTCGAGCATCCAGTTTCGATTCGCCGACAGTTCAGCCTCGGGCGGTTCGTTTGCGAGTTCGACCGTCGGCTCCGGTTTACTCTCAGTGACTGTCTGGGAGTGGGTTGCATCGACGTACGGCGCTTCGTCGGGTGCGTTGACGGTGAGATTAGCAGACACTGGGACGGCAACTCCCGGCGGTTCGTCCTCGAGCCACTGGAGGGTGCCGTCGGCGGTTGACTCACCGGTTACGCTTGCCGAAACGTTGCCCTCCCGGTGTGTGAGTTCGACCGTCGCGTTCCCGACGGATTCACCGCGTTCGTCGACGACGTGTGGCGAGACCGGCGTTGCAGTCGGGAGTTGCTCCTCGAGTTCGAGGTTGTCTTCGACGGTCCACTCGCCAAGCGCGGCAAACGCCGGTCGGTCGTCCTCGATCGAGCCGTTGAGTACCCACGGCTCGCCCTGGCGATAGGTCAGTTCGTACGTCTCGTTTTTCGGCACCTCGAGGTCGAACACGCCGTCGTCGTCGGTTCGCGTCTCTACCAGCGAGTCGCCGTCGATCGGACTCGCGAGGACGCTATCGTTGTCGGCGGGGGTGTTGTTTGCCGTGACCAGTTCGCCACTGATCGTCCGCGTCGACGTGTTCGGGGCCTCACCAGCGTAGAAGGCGTCGGTCGTCATCGTCCGAACGCGGTCGCCGTCGTTCTCGAGTTCGGCGGCCAGTGAGACGGTCTCTGTGTCCTCGGGAACGTCCATCGAGGCGGTAAGACGGCCGTCTTCGTACCCAGTCTGGGCTCGCTCCCAGCCCGCATCGTCACCCCACGGCGGCGTCTCGTGGGCATCATCAGTGTACCAGACTGACGGCTGGGAGACCGACCGAGCATCCGCAACGTCGAACGTGGCCGTGACCTCGCCAGGTCCGGCTGCGTTCGTCTCGTCGACGTCGACGTCGATATCGCTGATAAGCGGCGTTCGACTCGCCTCGTGGGGATCCTCGAGGTCGACTTCGGTGAACGTCTTCGTCGACAGTCGGCCGTCGGAGTTGTTCCCCTCGAGGGTTATCGTGAGCGTCTCATTGCCCTCGAGGGGAACGTCGTCGGCCGTAATCGTCGGCTCGTTCGTCTCGATTTCCTCGTAGAGTTCGCCGCCGACGGCCACCGACAACGTGTGATCGGGTGCAACGGCGAACTCCGTGCCGGCACCGTCGGCGAGCGGTTCGGCTTCGACCGCCACGACGTCATCTACTGACACCGAGTCGATGGCTCCGATCATCGGATGGGCGAGGACGTCTACGGACGAAACGTCCCTGTCGTCGACGGTCGCATGCCAGTTCTCGCCACGGAGTTCACGCTCGTGGACTGCCCCGCCAGCCGTTCGATGGACCCGTTGGTCGCCTCGGTCGCCGAGGTCGAACCAGTAGCGAGCCGGATCGTTCCACTCGAAGCTGGTCCTCGTCAGATCGCGGGCCTCATACGAGCGATCCTGTGTCGTTCGGTGGATTCGGTACTCTGTCGTCTCGAGGTCCTCAGGGGAGACCGAACGCGGTGAGGTCCAGTGTGCACTCGAGTCTTCGTAGTGTACCTGAAAGACGTCTTCGGCGGTGAGCGAAGACGCATCGTCGGGTGTCAGCAGATAGGTCGTCGCGATTGCGTTCTGGGTGTCTTCGGATACCCGAACCGTTCGGTTGTCGGCGTCGAGAACCGTCCGCGAGAGTCGGTTGATTTCGTCGCCGACCTCCGTGCTCATCGATACCGCGACGGTGTCGTTCGAAAGCGGCCCATACTCTTCGGCGATCGGATCAGCATCGACGCCGACGGGAATCGTCTCGGCTTCGTCGAGAACGACGTGTGTATCCTCCCCAACCTCAAGGCGGTCTGAGAGAAAGACGATCGACCCCGTCTCCTCGTCGACTCCCTTCGACCACAGGACGTAGGTTCCACCGGCCGCGACGAACGATGTCTCGCCGTCCTCGAAATCCTGGATCCCCGAGTGGCTACCATCTTCGGTAAAGAAAAACAACGGGTCACCGTCGACACGATCACCCGCCGAGAAGGGCTCTTTTTCGACCGTAACGGTCCCGCCACGGACGAAGCCGAGCGGAACCGAGCGCGGTTCGCCGCCGACGTCGTACTCGAGTGTGCCCCCATAGATGCCCGATGTGGTGTTTGCATCGACACCAACGCTGACGGCTTCACGTTCGCCCGGCTCGAGTGTCATTTCAGTGCGGTTGACCGAGAGCAGGCCGGTCGCATCCGTCTCGGCGTCGAGATTGGCAAGCGTTGGCTCGAGTGAGAGGTCGTGGCTCCGATCATCTTGGTTCTCGAAGGTCACCGTCTGCGATTTCGGATCCTCCGTCCCGACGAGCCCGAAATCGACGATTCCATCGTGGGCGACGATATCGGGCTCGGTCGCCCGGTCGGGGTCGAGTTCCCCGCTCCCGGCTGCGTACACGTCGGTGCCCGCAACCGGGCGTGCCGTACTCGTGAGTCGATCCTCGAGTTCCTGGGGGCTGAGATCTGGTTCCCCCTCGAGAATCGAAGCGGCCACAGCCACAACCTGTGGTGCGGCGACGCTCGTGCCGGTACGTGTCGTATACTCGTCGCTGGTTCCGGCAACCGGGCCGGAAATCCGCTCGCCCGGAGCGACGAGTTCCGGCTTGAGCAGCCCATCACCGGTCGGCCCACGGGAGGACTCCGAAAGCACCGAACCGTTTTCGGCCGTTGCACCGACGGTCACCAGCTCGTTCGTCGTACCGGGATCGGTGATCGACCGCGTCGTGGCGCTGTTGCCAGCCGATGCCACGACCAGCGTTCCATCCGCAGTCGCTCGAGCGACACTATCGTCGATCGGCTCCCGGTCGATTCCCTCGACGTTGAGACTGAGTACGATGATATCGACACCAGCTTCCTCGACGGCGTACTCGATTCCCTCGGCGATCCGGTCGGCGTCACCTTCCCCTTCATCGCCCAGCACGCGAACGTCGACGAGGTCGACACTAGCAGACTCACCATCGCCGCTCCCAGCGACGATTCCTGCGACGTGTGTTCCGTGACCATGGCTGTCCAGCTCGGACGGCGAGTCCCCACCGGCGTCGGTCAAGTCGACCCGGTCGACAACACGTCCCTCGAGGGCCGTGTGGCCGTCGTCGATTCCGGTGTCGATGACTGCGACAGTGATCTCACTCCCTGTTTGTTCGTCCTCAAGATCGGCTGCGGCAGCGTCGTCCATCGCCGGCATCGACGCGAAACCGCCGACGAGAACAACCACGACCACAACTGCACTGACCATCAGTGCAGACCGGATGGAGGGCATATGCTACAGCAAACCAGTAGGTCACTCGAGCATATAAGAACTTGTTTCGCTCACAATCCGTGCTCGTCAAACTGCTTGCGCTCACGAGTTTGTTCGGCGCAAAATCGATGGGATCGCCCGGATTTGAACCAGAGGAAGACGCTCGCTCTCCTTTGCTCGAGCGCTGCGACTTCCAGGGTTCAAATCGGTCGAGACAACGAATGTGCGCCTCACGGATTTGTTCGGCGCAAAATTGATGGGATCGCCCGGATTTGAACCGGGGTCACGGGCACCCAAGGCCCGAAGTATACCAAGCTAACCCACGATCCCGTACCTACCTGTTTCGTCCCCACATCTTAAAGGGTTTCGTTCCGGCTCCGTCACTCGCCGAGGAAGTTGGCGATTTCCTCGTCGGTCGCCTCCGTCATCGGGTACTCGAGCCATTTCTCGCCGGCTGTCGACGGTTTGGAATCCCACTCCTCGAGGCGTTCGGCCATCTCTTCGTCGGTCGCTTCGGGGAGTGACTGCTCGAGTGGGCATTCTGCGACGACCTCGTCGACGATCGCGCCGAACGTCGAGACGACCCAGTCTTCGTGGCGGTCCGGGTTGAAATGGAAGTAGGCGTGGGCCCCGATACTCTCGAATCGCTGTGTCAAGACGTGGACGAACCGGAACACCGTCTCCGTCGGCGTGTACCGAAGCAACGAATCCAGCGAGTCAAAACAGACGGTCACTGTGTGTCCATCGTCATGCCAGCGCTCACAAAACCGACTGATCGTGATCCCGATCGTCGCGATATCAGTCGGGTCAGCAACGGAATCGGTTACGACGGGTGCAGAAAAATCCGGTTCCTGGGTCGACTCTGCTAAGACGTCACCGATAGTCACCAGCCCAACTTGTCCAGGGATCGATTCAGGATCCGGAAGCGGTCGGTCGCGGTCGGCAAACGTCACCCAGAGTGTTGCATCGGCGTCACCGAACGCAAGATACTCACACGTGTCCGATTGCTGCTGGTCTGAGGCGACGAACAACACGTTTGCGGGAGGATCGACCGCCGCTGGAGTAGTCGGTTCCATGATAGAGGGTGAGATGACACGTACTCGCGTAGGCAAACCGACTCGGCCGACGCTATTTATTTTTTGGCTGATAAGATCGAATCTTCGCTGAAACGAGTGTCGAGGCCAGTTCGACTGGAAAAAGCGACGTCTCGAGTCCGATTACATCTCTTCTCGCAGTTCGATCTCTGCGATCAACTCGTAAGGATGGGCTCCCTTTCTAATCGCGTCAACGATTGCAAACGCCTCACCTGGTTCGAGGAAATGTTCCGTAATGACTCGGCCAAGCGGCGTCGGCTCGAAGCCGTCGATAAACTCATACTCGAGGAGTTTGCCGATTGCGTGTTTGGTCGGCACCTCACCGAGCATGCGGTCGTTGAGCGATTTTGCGGCTTTGCCCCCGACAGTGATGTTCGCGAGCGTCTCCTCGATTGCGGCCGCTTCGTCGTAGTGGGTCATCACCGACTCCATCTCGCCTTTTAAGAGTGTAAATGCGACCTCGTCTTCGGTCATCTCCATCGAGTTGTGATAGGCACAGTCGGGTTCGACCAGCACGTACACTTTGCCTTCGTCGTGATAGTCGGGCCGACCCGCCCGCCCGAGCATCTGGTGGAACTCCTGGACAGAGAGCCACTCGATGCCCATCGCAAGCGAGTCGAAAATAACCTGCGAGGCCGGGAAATCGACCCCCGCTGCAAGGGCAGCGGTCGTCACCACTGCCGCAAGCTCTTGGTCGCCAAACTGGCGTTCGACCTGTTTTCGGCGCTTATAATCCAGTCCCGCATGATACGGTGCAGACGCATACTCGAGTTTGCGGGAAATCTCGTGACAGCGCCGCCGGGAGTTCGTAAAGATGATCGTCTGGCCACGATACCCCTTCGAGGATTCGGTATCGAACTCCCGGCGGACGAGTTTGTTCTCGACGCGTACTTTCTCGCGGCCGTCGGCGAAGCTGACGTGGCGTTCGATCGGTACCGGCCGTTCCTCGAACTCGACGAGCGTCGCCTCCAAGGCCGCACCGAGCTGTTTGGGGTTGCCGACGGTCGCCGAGAGATAGACCCACTGGACACCCTGATAGTCGTCCCGGCTTTTGGCCCGCTGCTCGCAGGTGTATTTGAGCCGCGAAATGAGGCCATCGAGGCGGTGGCCTCGGTCGTCCTCTTTTAGCGTATGCACTTCGTCGATGACGACGGTCCCGATGTCACCCATCTCCTTGCCCGTCCGCAGGGCGTGATCGATTCCCTCGTAGGTGCCGACGATCACGTCGGCGTTCGGATCGAAGCGATTACCATCGTCGTTGATCCGACTTGCCCCCACCCGAATCGAGACATCGACGAGGTGGCCGTACTCGTCTCTGAAATCCTCGTACTTCTGGTTTGCAAGTGCGACTAGTGGGACGAGAAAGAGCAGTTTGCCCTTCCCGTTTAGGACGCGGTTAAGACCAGCCATCTCCCCGACGAGCGTCTTTCCGGTCGCCGTCGCCGAGACGACAAGTTGATCATCACCGTCGAAGAGTCCGTTCTCGACCGCTAGGCTCTGGACCGGCAACAGCGTCTCGAATCGGTCCTCGAGCAAGTTCTGCAGGCCGGGATGCGTGTTCAACGAATCAACCCGGACGGGGTCGACCTCGTCGACGGTCGCCGAGATAGTATCGAACTTCGTCAGGTCCGGATCGAGCCGACCCTGCAACAGATTGACGATCCGCTGGAGGTCCTGAACCTCGAGCATCAACTCCTCTAACCGCTCTTTGGCCGCGCCGGTGACCTCGCCGGCCCCGGTGTAGGTGAGCTGGCGCTCGAGTTCTTGGCGTGCACAGTCCGTACAGATCCAGTCGGTGTCGTCTTTGATCGCCGTCTCGGTCGTAACCGGCGAGTATCGGCCCGCAGACGCACAGTAGCGACAGGTCCTGACGGCTTTCGCTTTTCCTTCGAGCTGATAACCTGCAAGCATCTCGAGTAACTCCTCGCGGGCCGTGCGTGAGGTCTGCTCTGAGATTCGGATCCGGTTTGCCCGGCGGGCGAGTTCGACGAACTCATCAGGCTGGCGGGGCTCTTCGCTCGAGCCCTGTTTCAGCCGGAATTTCGCGGGCCGAGGGCCGGCCGAGGTTTCCGAAAGCCCGAGTTTCGCTCGAAACAACCGCTTACCATCACGTTCGACGGCAACGAGATACTCCTCGCCGGTCTGGTGACAGAAGATCGTCCCGACGTCCTGGACCTGCTTCGACACGCCATAGGATAGACCGGTCGCGTACTTGAGCGATTCGGAGTCGGGTCGCCCATCTACCGGCAGTGTCGGACGGACGGCGTGCCCACTGCTCGCCCTGGCGACGAACATCCAGAGATAGCTCCGTCAGCTAGTCTTACTCATACTGCAATTTTTCGAGGTTGTATCGATCGGTCGCCTGATTGCGAGTAATCGTAAGCCCATGTCCGTCTTCGGTGAGTTCGCAGGTGATATCGGTCGGATTGCCGGGATTGATCGATGCTGGCGGCGTCTCGAGGACGTACGTGAGCCAGCCGGTCGCTCCACGAACCCGATCGGGCTGGCGTGCTTTCGCCTGGATGAGTCTCCCGTTTTGTTTCACCTCGAGTGTGCCAACGAGCTCCCAGCTGTCGTCGTTGTATCTGAGTTGTGTGCCGTCGAGTTCGGGGGCCTCCATCTCGACCATACTGGGTACGTACTCGTGGCACGATCAAAATGGTGCGCCATCATCGGTCGACCTCGAAGATTCGACTCACTGTGAACAACTCAACGTAGCATGGGTACTATTTTCTACTTCGACCAATCATATAATATAAATGACTGACGACAGCTGGGGCGATCGAACCGATTCGTCCGAAACAAACGGAGACTCCGACTCGAACGACTGGACGACAAACAGCAGTACTACGGACGAGGACGGGAGCTGGGGATCTGACCGCGCAGACGACGGGAGAGCGTGGGGTGAGCCCAACGATCAGTACGAGCAGGATCGACACCCCAAGAGGGGTGGCGAACGAACCACTGAGCACCCCCACGCTGGCGTGAACCAGCACCGCCAACCCGGTCCCGAGCCAACGAGCCGACTCATTGCCGCTCTCGTCGGCGGTACGATTGGCTTTATGATCGCGGCTGTGATGGGGATTATTCCATTGCTCGGACTCGTGTTGGGACCGGCCGGATTGCTCGTCGGTGGCGGCGTCGCGGGGTATTTGAGGGGGAGTGACACCAAAGAGAGCACCATAACCGGCGGACTAGCAGGCGCTTTAGCCTCCGTTCCAACGGCGCTTTTGATGGCGGCATTTGCGCTGCTATTCGGTTTCTCAACGATTGTGACACCCGAAGCAGACGGCGGAAGTGCCGGAGTCGGGGTCGGGATTATAGCCATCCTTGGCGTGTTTACGCTTATGGGCGTCGCGATTGCCGTTGTGATGTCTGCAGTCGGCGGCGCAATCGGCGCAGAGATCACCGATAGAGAGCCACCAAACGAATGAGCGACCACGTCCCCATCCGCGTCGTCACCGGCTCCGAGGACACGACGATCGAACTCGAGCGTGGAGCCAATCTCCGGACGGCGTTACTCGAGCGTGGCTTTTCGGTCTATGGGACGATATCACAGTATGCCAACTGCGGCGGCCGGGGGCTGTGTGCGACCTGTACCGTCGGCGTCGAGCCCGCACCAGAGCCGACCCACTGGCACGACGCCACAGCGCGGCGGTTTGGGTATCCACGCCTGTCGTGTTGTCTTACCGTCGAGGAACCGATGACGGTGACACTGCTCGAGAAACACGTCTGGGGGCAGGTACTCCCCCGACGACGCCCCGATTCCGACTGACTACAGCGCCTACTCCTCGAGAAGTTCGATTTCGTCGTCGCCGTTTGGTACCGCACAGAGAAAGGCCCCAGGCTCGTCGCCATCGTTTCGGTACCAGTGGACGGTTCCAGCCGGGATCAACAATGCATCCCCTGGTGACACCGTGTACTCCTCGTCGTCGATTCCGACCGTATAGGTGCCCTCGAGAACGTACTGTTCGTGTTCGACCGCGTTGGTGTGTTTTGGGACCGACGTACCGGGCTCGAGGACGAACCGTCGGATCGCAAAGTTGGGTGCACCATCGGTTTCGTCGATCAACACGCCTTTCCGGAGGCCGTCGGCTGCCTCGACTGAGTCGTACTCGATAGCGTCGCTCGAACGAACCACGGGTTCGGTATCCGATTCGGACATAACTGTTGGTGTGAGCCGCGACACCACATACGTTTTGGACGGGGGCAACCGAGGTGGCCTAACAGATACAAAAATCGAAGACGGTTGCCACTCGAGGATGGTAAAACACTGCACTCAAGTGCCGATACCGTACGAATCCGCCTTACAGGCGCTCGACGTTCGTCGCGCGTGGGCCTTTGGGGGCCTGCTCGATGTCGAACTCGACTTCCTGACCTTCCTCTAAGTCAGGGCCGCCAACATCTTCCATGTGGAAAAACACGTCGTCGTCTGCGTCCTCAGTCTCGATGAATCCGTAACCGCCAGTGTCGTTGAAGAAATCAACCGTACCTTTCGCCATTGCCT
>LKMM01000059.1 GCA_001563885.1 Natrialbaceae archaeon B1-Br10_E2g27 | reverse complement strand
CAGTCCCACCCGCCACAGTCCGTGAACCCCACACGGATTCTCACCGTACTGGGGTTCGGTGGAACTGCAAACCTGAAATCTCCAACGCTCAGGATTCCTCCGTGTTTACGCGGAGGAGGATGTCAATTCTAGAGGTCGTGGTCCGGGTCGTCTTCGACCGAGCGTTTCAGCGAGTCACGGCGGGCCTTGGCATCCCGGCCAGTGGCCTCGAGTAAGAAGTCGTTTTTCGCGTCGACGGCATCGGCAGCGGCCTCGAGTTCGTCGGGTTCGAGTTCGGTGGGGTCACGTTCGTGGAACTCGACGCCGAGTTTGTCTTTTTTGCCGGAGTATTCGACGGCACCGACGACGATTTTCTCGAAGACGGGGTTGTCGGGTTCACCAACGACATAGAGGTCGCTGCCTTTGAACTCCTGGGTGTCGGTAATCGGGCCAAAGTACTCCTTGACGCTGGCCTCCATATCAGGAATTCGCTCCTCGAGATATTCACCGCGACGCATCTTGTACTCCTTCATGGATGGGAGATATACGGCGGGGTGTTTACCTCTTTTCATAGTCGACGTTCAGTGAATACGATACGTTATCTCAGACGGACGGCTATCGCCGAATCTCGAACCCCTCGAGGCCTTCCGGATCGTCGTACTCGGCGGAGACGTCGTCGACGTCGGCGGCTGGACTCCCCTCGTGACACCACTCGACCATCGCCTCGACGTCGTCTTCGGGGCCTTCGAAGACGGCTTCGACGCGGCCGTCGGCGAGATTTTTCACCCAGCCGTCGATTCCTCGCTCGCGGGCCGTATCGCGGGTGGTTGCCCGATAGAAGACACCCTGGACTGTCCCGGAGACGAACACGTGTGCGCGGATTCGATCTGTCATGGACGAACCGACGGTATCGAGGGTAAAAAGCCCGTTCGTCTGACGTGTGGCTTCCGTGTGTCAGCCCTCCGGCGTGCGACCGTTACACACGCGAAGGGGCCCCACCGGCCGTCAGTCCAACCGATCGGTGGCGGTCCGTGGGACGGCTTTATACCCACTGTCGTGGGAGACTGTCTGAACCGCCCACCATGCCAGATCACGTTCTCGTGCCGATCGACGGCTCCGAACAGGCCGACGCTGCCCTCGAGTACGCGCTCGTATCCTTTCTGGACGCGACGTTCAGTGTCGTCTTCGTCGTCGATCCAGCACACGACCACGAAGCGAGCGTCGGCGGCTCCGACACCGCTTTCGACCGCACGAAAGCCCGGGGGAAACGGATACTCGAGCGTGCGAACGCGCGTGCCGAAGATCGCGGACTGGAGATAACGACAGAGCTCCGAACCGGCAGGCCACACACGGAGATTCTCGAGGTAGCAACCCGTGTCGATCACGTCGTGCTCGGAACGCACGGCCGCTCGCCGATTACGAGCCCGTTTCTCGGTCGCGTGAGCGAGGCTGTCATCCGACGATCTCCCGTCTCGACGACGGTCGTTCCCGAACCAGTCGACGCCGTCCGTGCCCGTGAGTTTCCCGGGCGGATACTGGTCCCACTCGATGGCTCCGAGCAGGCCGACGCCGCCCTCGAGTACGCCCTAGAGACGTTCCCGGAAAGCGAACTGACAGTCCTCCATGCGCTCTCGTTGCCGTTCGATCGGCCGCGTGCCGATGTCGAGGGGACGTATCTCGAGGCGATTCTCGACGATCGAGAGGCTCGTGCCGAGACAATCTTCGAGGACGCACGGGAGATTGCCACGGAGCGGGGGGTGACGATCGAGACAGCCGTCGAAAACGAGTCGCCGGCGAGGGCGACCCTCGACCACGCCGAGACGAACGACTTCGACCAGATCGTCATGGGAACTCACGGCCGATCGCTGCCAGCGCGGCTGATTATTGGATCGGTCGCCGAACGGGTCACACGACGGTCGAGTCGGACGATAACCCTGGTTCGAGGGCGTCCAACCGAGCCGTCCACCTGATCACGGGACGCTGACTCGGCGTACAGCCGAGCCTGTCGACGTTAGAATGCCGTCCAGCCGCCGTCGACCGGAATGTTCGCGCCGGTGATGTACGACGCCTGCTCGGACGCCAAAAACGCAGCGACCGGGGCGATCTCTTCGGGGTAGCCGTGTCGGTCCATCGGCGTCTTCTGCTCTAAGAAGTTATAGAACCGTTCGTCCTCGAGTAAGTCCTCGGTCATCGGCGTTTCGACGAAACCGGGACAGATGCTGTTGACGCGGACGCCCTGGTCTGCGTAGTCGATTGCGACCTGCTGGGTGAAGTTGACGACGCCGCCTTTCGCGGCGGAGTAGGCAGCGGCCCCCTTGCCACCGACCAGCCCGTAAATCGAGCCGAGGTTGATGATACAGCCATCGGACTCTTTGAGATGGGGCAAGGCGGCTTTCGTGCCGTGCATGACGCCATCCAGGTTCGTCTCGAGGACGGTCTCCCACTCAGAGCGTTCCATCTCCTCGACGGAGGTGACCGAGGCGACGCCGGCGTTGTTCACCATCACGTCGAGGCTACCGTGTTCGTCGACGGTATCCTCGACGAGTGCCTCGACCTGGTCGTACGCCCGAACGTCACAGCGTTCGAACTGACAGCCGAGTTCTTCGGCCGCCGTCGAGCCCTGGTCGTCGTCGATATCGGCGATGACGACGGTCGCACCATCTTCGATAAATCGGCTGGCGATTGCCTTTCCGATGCCGACAGCGCCGCCGGTCACGATTGCGGTCGTGTCCTCGAGCATTGTGCTCGTCCGCTACACCGACGGCGTATAAACCCGTTCGTGACAACACGTCAACCGACACGTCACGGCTGTTGATCGGTCAGTAGAGTGACCTGAGCCTGGGGGTATTAAACACCGAATCGTGGTAAGCCAGAGCGTATGACCGTCCAGATTGCTGGCGTCGCCAGCACGCCTTACGGCAAACACCCGGATTCCTCGACACGTGAGTTGTTCACCGACGCCGCCCTCGAGGCCCTCGAGGATGCGTCGCTTTCGGTCGACGATATCGAGGAACTCTACGTTGGGAACTTTATCGGCGATCTGACGGACGACCAGGCCCACGTTGGCGCGATGGTCGCCGATTATCTCGGTGCTCGCCAGGCCGCCTCGATGCGGACCGAAAGTGCCTGTGCCTCGGCGAGTTCGGCCGCCCGGTCGGGCGCTCAGGCGATCCGTGCCGGCGACGCAGACGTTGCGCTCGTCGGCGGCGTCGAGTTGATGCACACCGCCGGGCTCGAAGAAGTCACCGACGCACTGGCAAACGCCGCGGACAACGAGTACGAAAACGAAGCCGGGCTGACTTTTCCCGGCATCTACGCGCTAATCGCACAGGTCTACATGGACGAGTTCGACGTCACGAGCGAAGATCTCGCCGCCGTCGCGGTCAAAAACTACGACAACGGCATCTCGAACCCGATCGCCCAGCGCCAGGAAGAAACCGACGTCGAAAGCGTCCTCGAGTCCCCACCCGTCGCGACGCCACTGTGTCTGCAAGATTGCTGTCCGATCACCGACGGCGCAAGCGCAGCCGTCCTCGTAAGCGAGACGTTCGCCGACGAACGCGGCCTCGAGACGGTGGTGTCGTTCGCCGGCAGCGGTCAGTCGAGTGACTCGCTTGCGTTACAGGATCGACCGGATCTCGCGCGAACCCGGGCGGCCGAGCGGGCGGCCGAACAGGCCTACGAGCGTGCTGGCATCTCGGCCGAGGACGTCGACGTCGCCGAGGTTCACGACTGTTTTACGATCGCCGAAATCCTCGCGGTCGAATCGCTCGGCTTCTTCGAACGCGGCCAGGGAGCCCGCGGGGCCGTCGACGGTGAGACGGCCCTCGAGGGGCGTATTCCGGTCAACACCTCCGGCGGGCTGTTGGCGAAAGGCCATCCCGTCGGCGCGACAGGTGTCGGCCAACTCGTCGAGATCACGAAACAACTCGAGGGGCGTCACCCGAATCAGGTCGCCGGTCCGACGGTCGGACTGACCCACACGGTCGGCGGCAGCGGAGCGAGTTGTGTCGTAAACGTCCTGCGGGCGGGGGGTGTCTGACGATGCAGGAGTGGTTCGTCGACGTCGCCGAGCACATCGCCGACGGCGACCCCATCTACCTCGCCTGCGAGGAGTGTGGCCAGGTCGCCTTGCCACCGCGGACGGTCTGTCCGGACTGTGCGGGTCGATCGCTCGAGCAACGACCGCTTTCGGAGACGGCGACGGTGACCGCCGAAACGACGATCTTCAGTTCGACGCCGAGATACGCCGAGGAGACGCCGTATACGATCGTCATCGCGACGTTCGAGGAAGGCGTACGACTTACGGGTCAACTCCGCGGTGCCGAGACAGTCGAACGCGGTGAGGAGGTGCGCCTCGGCGTCGAATCCGATGGCGATCACTGGCTGATTACGTTCACCCCATCGGACTGAGCAATACGTCCGGAACTCACCGTTGAGACAGCCCTCCGGCGGCGAGGCCCCGTGTCGTCGAACCGAGCCGGCTGTCGAACGTCGACGCTGCCAACCAGAACGGAATTCCCACACCAACGATAGCTACCCGTGGCAGAGACCCAGTACAGCGAACGTCCGCGTCCGGAGTCCGAATCCGAAGTCGAGTGGCACGCTCGATCGCTCGAGGAAATCTACGAGACCGTCGAGAGCTCAAAAACGGGCCTCGACTCCGAGGAAGCTAGCGACCGCCTCGAGCGATACGGCCCGAACGAAGTCGAAACCGATTCGGGTGCTTCGCCGCTTCGGATCTTCCTCGAGCAGTACACCTCGGTGTTGATCTGGGTGTTGATCGTTGCAGCGGGCGTGATGGCGGCAATCGGTGAGACGATCGACGCGGGCGTCATCGCCGGCATCGTGGTGTTCATCACCCTGTTTGGGTTCGCCCAGGACTACCGCGCCGAACAGAGCATCCAGGCGCTTGCAGAACTGTCGACGACGTACGCGATGGCCAGACGCGACGGGGAAAAGACCGAAATCGACGCCACTCGAGTCGTCCCGGGCGACGTGATTTTCGTCGACTCAGGCGACGTCATTCCAGCCGACGCACGGCTGCTCGAGTCGTCGAATCTCCGCGTCGACGAATCGATACTCACCGGCGAGAGTATTAGTGTCACGAAGACCCCGGAGACGCTTCCCGACGACGTCACCATCGCCGAGCGCAAAAACGTCCTGCATAAAGATACCGTCGTCGAGCGCGGGTCTGGAATCGCCGTCGTCGTCGAAACTGGCCCCGAGACCGAAATCGGCCAGATCGCAACCGCACTCGAGGAGGCAGACGAACGCGACACACCGTTTCAGGCCGAACTCGACCGACTCGGCAAGATCATCGCCGCGGCGGTCATCGGCGTCGTGACGATGATCGCGGTTGCGGAACTCGTAATCGGCGACACCGAGCCAGTACAGGTGTTTATGACCGCCGTCGCCGTCGCCGTCTCCGCCGTCCCCGAGGGGCTTCCGGCCGTCGTTACGCTCTCGCTTGCACTCGGTGCCCGACGGATGGCCGAACAGAACGCACTCGTCCGCCGGCTCCCGATCGTCGAGGCGCTTGGCTCCGTCGACGTCATCTGTACCGACAAGACCGGAACGCTGACCGAAGAGGAGATGACCGTCACCCGATTGGCGGCCAACCGCGAAATCTACGACGTTACCGGCACCGGCTACGACACCGAC
Source organism: Natrialbaceae archaeon B1-Br10_E2g27 (assembly GCA_001563885.1). Lineage (GTDB taxonomy): Archaea > Halobacteriota > Halobacteria > Halobacteriales > Natrialbaceae > Natrarchaeobaculum. The sequence goes on along the minus strand of LKMM01000059.1, from coordinate 4,855 downwards.
GGCGAGATCCGCCACGATGGCGAGTCGGTCGACGTCGACCGCCTCGAGAAACTGCTTTGCTGTGGACTGTTGTGCAACGACGTCGAACTCGGCCGGCGCGAAGACCGCAACGAGTCGGCCTCCAAAGACGGCGAACTGGCCTACCTCGGCGACCCCACCGAAATTTCGCTCTTTGTCGCCGCCCAGAAGGCCGGCTTCGACCACACCGAACTCCGTAAACGCTACCCTCGTGTCGGCGAACTCGAGTTTACCTCGGAGCGAAAACGGATGACTACGCTCCACGAGACGCCCGACGGCGGCCACGTCGCCTACACGAAAGGCGCTCCCGAGGTCGTCCTCGAGCGCTGTACCCGTGAGTACGTCGACGGCGAGATTGTCGACCTCACCGAGGATCGGCGAGCCGAAATCGAAGCCCGAACCGAGTCGTTCGCCGAGGACGCACTCCGTGTCATGGGCTTTGCGTTCACACCGGATGCAGCAGAGACGATACCCGAAGACGATGAACGGGACCTGGTCTTTCTCGGCCTGCAGGGAATGCTCGACCCACCCCGACCGGAAGTGGCAGGTGCACTCGAGGGCTGTCTAAACGCCGGTATCGGCGTCGTCATGATCACGGGTGACAACGCGACCACCGCACGCGCGGTCGGCCGAGAGATCGGCCTCGAGTCAGCCCGCATACTCACTGGCCCCGAACTCGAGGAGCTAAGCGAGGGGGAACTCGCCGAGGTCGTCGAGGACGTCGACATCTTCGCGCGGACGTCACCGGAACATAAGACGCAGATCTTACAGACGCTACAGCGAAAGGGCCATACGGTGGCGATGACCGGTGACGGGGTCAACGATGCGCCGGCGATCAAAAACGCCGATGTGGGCGTCGCGATGGGGATCCGCGGAACGGACGTGACCGAACAGGCTTCAGATATCGTCTTACTCGACGATAACTTCGCGACGATCCGGGATGCCGTCCGGCAGGGCCGACGGATCTTCGATAACGTCCGGAAGTTCGTCAACTACTTTCTCTCGGCCAATGGCGCACACGTTCTCCTGTTGTTTTCGGGCATTATGTCCGGCGCGGGGCTCGTCATGACGCCGATCATGTTTCTATGGATTAACGTCATCACGGACGGTATCCCCGCGTTGACCCTGGGTGTCGACCCCGAAGCCGACGACGTCATGGATCGCCCGCCCAGGCCGCCGGGCGAGGGCGTTATCACCGACCGGATCATGTCGTCGATCGGCGGGATCGCCGTCCTGATCACGGCCACGCTGTTGCCGCTGTTTTATTACTACAACCAGGTCGTCGGCGATCTGGTGGTCGCCCAGACAATGGTCTTTACTGCGTTCGTGTTCATGGCAATCGCCCGTATCGGGGCGATCAGGACACGGTACGGCCTCGGCCCGTTCTCGAACAATCGCTGGCTGGTTGGCGCAATCGCTCTCACCCTCACGCTGCAGTTGCTCGTCCTCTATACGCCACTGAGCGTGCTCTTTGGCGTCACGCCGCTTTCGGTTGGCCACTGGCTCCAAATCGGCCTCGTCGTCGCCGTCTTCTCGATCCTGATGGCTGGCTTCGTCGCCCTCCAGGATCGATACTTCGATCGCTACTGATTGCCACAGCGTCGAGTGACTCGAGATCGTTACTCGTCTGTCTCCGGCGACTGGTCATGTTCAGTTAGCTCCGCTGTGGACTCGCTTTCGGGATCGGGCTGTGGGCCGCCGCCGGTCTGTGCCTCGTGGGCATCACTCCAGCCACCGCCGTCGACCACCTCGAACAGCTTCCGCCAGTTTTCTTCTGACTCACCCTCCGGAAGTTGATCACGGAGTTGCTGGAAGTCAGATGGCGGGACGACCGTTTCGACGAGGTCGATGACGATCCGCGCGTGATAGGCGGCTTCGGCCGGGGCAACGCTCTCGATATCGCTGACGCGTTCGACGAACTCCTGCCAGTCAAACCGCTGGCCGTGTTCCTGGACGGCACCTGTCATGTACCACTTGATCTCGAGCGGGAGCGACGCAGCGAGATCCTCGGCATTGCCCTCGGGAATCCGCTGACCGAGGGTCATGAGCGTGGCTCGAATCGCCCGTACCGCACGACCGGTATCCGGTAACTCGAGTCGGTGCTGGATCTGCCCGGTGAACTCATCGAAGTTCATGCAGGGTATCGAAGGCGTCCCAGCATCGTCAATACCCGGCGTACGAGTTGCAATTCCAGACCATCACCCACACCTGATACCGGGTCGTCTTCCGCACACTACTACGAATTGAAAATTAGTGGCGGCTTCTTTAGCTGTCGCCTGCGTGTTCGCCCATGAGGAACCATGTACGACAACGTACTCATCCCGACTGATGGGAGCGAACCGGCCGATACGGCAGTCACCGAAGGGATACAGTTGGCTGTCCAAAACGACGCAACTGTCCACGGCCTGTGTGCGATCGAACCCATTCCCTTAGGCGGGTTCGCCGCAGGTGCCGAACCAGCAAGCAAAGAGTGGGGGTCCGTCGTGGACGCACAGACGGACGAAGGCGAACAGGCCACGGCCGCTATCACCGACGCCGCCCAGCCCCAGGGAGTCGATGTCGTCGAAGCGATCCGACACGGAACGCCCGCCGAAACGATCCTCGAGTACGTCGACGAACACGACATCGACGTCATCGTCATGGGGACACACGGACGGTCGGGAATCGACCGACACGTGATCGGGAGTGTCACGGAAAAGGTCGTCCGAAAGAGTCCAGTCCCCGTCTTGGCGGTCAAAGCCGGCGAATAGTACGAATCGTGTAAGGTTTATACTCGCTGGCGTGGCCAGCCCACCCGATGTACGACCGCCTGCTCTTGCCGACGGATTCGAGCCCCGGCGTCGACCGTGCGATCGACCACGCTATCGATGCTGCATCCCGCTACGATGCGGAGTTGCACGTCCTCTATGTCGTCGACGCCGACGCCTACAGCTCCTACCCCGGCGACGAGTACGTCCACGAACTCGAGGGCCTCGAGCGAGCGCTCGAACAGACCGGCCGGGACGCCGTCGAGGCGATCACCTCCCAGGCCGACGCTGCGGGACTCTCGACAGTGACCAGCATTCGCCACGGCATCCCACACGAGGAGATCCTCGAGTACACAACTGACGCGGATATCGACATCGTGGTCATCGGCTCGAAACACCGCTCGAGTGAGTACCGACAGCTGTTAGGAAGCGTTGCCGAACGCGTCGCCCACATCTCCGACCGACCGGTGACGATCGTCAAGACGCCAGTCGACGACCACTGATGATCGTCAAGACGCCAGTCGACGCCGCGTGACCTCGAGTTCGATCGGATACCCGTGTGATCGCCACCTCGGGCGGCGGTTCACGACGGACGTCCGGCAGTATCAGCGCCCACCGGTCCGGAGATGGTGGAAGACGTACGTCTGGGCGTAGCCGGCATACTCCCCTCCCAGTCGCTTCCGGATCGCTTTCGAGGTCTCAGCGTAGGAGCCACGATCGCAGTCGGGAAAGTACTCCTCGATGGCCGTTTTGATCCACGTATCAAGCGGGACAGCTTCCTCGAAGCCAAGCGAAAAGAGCAACACACAGTCGGCTACCTTCTCGCCGACGCCGACAAACTGCGTCAAATACTCTCGAGCGTCTTCGTACTCGAGGTCGCGGGCTTTCCCGGGATGGGCCTCGCCGTCTGCGACCATCTCCGCCGTCCGAACGACGTAGGGTGCCCGATACCCCAAGCCGAGATCGCGCAGTTCGGCTTCGGTCGCCGTCGCAAGCTGATCTGGCGTCGGGAACGCGTGATACGTAGGGCCATCGAACTCGATGGTGTCGCCGTATTCGACCGCGAGCGAGGCCGTCATCGAATGGATGCGACTCACTCGCATCTGGGCCGAACAGATAAACGAGATCAGACACCCGAAAGGTGGATCCTCGACGAGGCGGAGCCCCCGGTGGGCGTCGTATGCCTCGCGGATCAACGGATCCGGCGGCGCACGTGCGACGATGTCATCTAAGTCGTCGTCGAGACAGAGCAGTCGTCTGATGATTGGGTCGGCGTCGGTCGTCGACTCCCACTCGAGGACATCCCCCTGTTGTCGAACCCGAATCACGTCACCATCGACGACCGTCGAGTACCACACCCCCGGTGGGCGCTCGCCACCATACATGTCGCCGTCTTCGCGCCGCCAAAGGTACGTTTGGCCGCTCTCGAGGGTCAGATAGAGGTCGAATCCACCCGCGAGGTCGGCACATGAAAGCTTCCCGGTTTCCATCTGTCCGGGTGTTCGAGGGCCAGGGCTTGGGCCTTTCGAAGGGCGTAGATTCCTCGTCATCGCCGTATCGGTCCCGGGGCGAACCTTGATACTGTAGGCGATATAATGTGTGCGTATGAACTGCAGGGTTGTCGTCGAAGCTGCAGTGCCGGTGTTCGACGTGGAGACGGAAGACGAGGCGATTCGCATCGCCATCTCCAAGACAGGAGAGATGTTGAACCCTGATTTAAATTACGTCGAAATCAACATGGGCGAGCGGACCTCTCCATCGGGCGAGGAGCTTCCACCCGCGTTTATCGCCGCCGACGAGGCACTCGTTGCCCTCGAGTTGGAGATGACGGTGTTCAACGTCGAACGCGAAGAACACGCCTCGCGTATCGCCCGGAAAGAAATCGGCCAACGACTCGAGAACATCCCCCTCGAGGTGAACCTCGTCGAAATTATTGATGAAGACGACGAGGCTGAACAGGCCACAGACGAAACTGAAGAATCCACAGACGAGACCGAAGGGTCTACAGACGAGATCGACGGATCAGAAGACGAAGACATCCTTCCGGAGTTCGAAGATCTCGTCGAGTAGCCGACTGTTCTACCGTCTTT
>LKMM01000058.1 GCA_001563885.1 Natrialbaceae archaeon B1-Br10_E2g27 | reverse complement strand
TCACATCGGTGCGCTGAGTGGCCCACTCGGTGATATCGACATTATCCCGACCGGGGGCATCTCACAGGAGAACGTCGCCGACTACCTCGAGGCGGGTGCCGTTGCCGTTGGTGCAGGCAGTGCGCTCGTCGATTACGACGCCATCGCCGACGGCGACTTCGAACAGGTCCGCGAGACTGCGGCGTCGTTCGTCGATGTCGTCGAGTCACACCGAAGCGACTGATACTGCCGGCTGTACCTGTGTGACGATTCTCGCTACCCCGTGACAGCGACGAACAACGGATACTGAGGGTTCTCGAGCTACGTTCAAATATTTACTACAACATGGGTAAATGTTTTAGACGTGGATCGCAAACAGGGGTGTATGAAAGCGATCGCTGTCGAACCAGGGGCTGGTGACCCCGTCCTCGTCGACCGACCACGGCCCGAGCCGGATGCCGGGCACGCACTCGTGCGGACGCTGCGGGTTGGTGTCGATGGGACCGACCACGAGGTCATCGCCGGCCACCACGGCGACTTGCCTGCGGGGGCAGACCGACTCGTTCTGGGCCACGAGGCCGTCGGCGTCGTCGAAGATTCCAATGGGACCGACCTCGAGGACGGACAGGTCGTCGTCCCGACCGTTCGACGCCCGCCGAACGGGACGAACGCCTACTTCGAACGCGGCGAGCCCGACATGGCACCGGAAGGCGAGTACGTCGAACGCGGGATCGTCGGCGCACACGGCTTTATGGCCGAATACTTCACGAGTCCATCGGAGTTTCTCGTCCCAATTCCGAAACAACTTGCCGCGCTTGGCTTTTTAGTCGAGCCAGTCAGTGTCTCCGAGAAAGCGATCGACCATGCCGTCGCCTCGCGGTCGGCCTTCGAGTGGGAGCCAGACGCCGCGCTCGTGTTGGGCAACGGCTCGCTCGGCTTGCTCACACTCGCGATGTTCGATACCGTCCTCGAGATCGACCGAACCTACTGTCTCGGCCGGCGCGATCGACCGGATCCGACGATCGACATCATCGAGAAACTCGGTTCGACGTATATCGACTCTCGGCAGACGCCCGTCGACGAGATTCCCGGAACCTACGAATCGATCGACCTGATCTACGAGGCGACCGGCTACGCCAAACACGCCGTCGAGACGGTCGAGGCGCTCGCGCCAAACGGTGTCGGCGTCCTGCTGGGTGTCCCCGGCCCCTGGGAGTTCGAAATCGACGGCGGGCGACTCCACAAGGAACTCGTCTTGCACAACAAGGCGCTGCTTGGCACCGTCAACTCCCATCGAGGCCACTTCGAGGCCGCCGTCGACAGTCTCAGTCAGTTACCCGACTGGCTCTTTGAGGAGCTGGTCACGGGCGTCTACGGCCTCGAGGAGTTCGAGGCGGCGTTCGAACAGGGCAACGACGTGATCAAAACCGCAGTCGAGTTCGATACGCTCTGAGCCGTGACCGAAGAAATCGGGCATATCAGGCCCGAATAGCGCCGCGTTTGAGCAGATTTTTGCGCTTGCCCTCTGAAGAATGGAAGCTATTACTACCGTTGACGTGATGGAGTGTGATAATGGGTGTCGATTATACCAAACTGCACGATCCGAACGCCGAGTATACGATGCGAGAGCTCTCGGCCGAGACGATGAACGTCACACGCGAGCGAGGCGGGGGCCGCGACGTCGAGATTACCGACGTCCAGACCACGATGGTCGACGGCAACTTCCCGTGGACGCTCGTGCGCATCTACACCGACGCCGGCATCGTCGGTACCGGCGAGGCCTACTGGGGTGCCGGCGCGCCCGAACTCATCGAGCGCATGACGCCGTTTTTGCAGGGAGAAAATCCCTTAGATATCGACCGGCTAACTGAACACCTCGTCCAGAAGATGTCCGGCGAGGGCTCGATCGGCGGCGTTACGGTCACTGCGATCTCGGGCATCGAGATTGCCTTACACGATCTTGCGGGTAAGATCCTCGAGGTGCCAGCCTACCAACTGCTCGGTGGCAAGTACAGAGACGAAGTCCGAGTGTACTGTGACTGTCACACCGAAGAAGAGGCAGATCCAATCGCGTGTGCCGACGAAGCCGAACGCGTCGTCGAGGAGTTAGGCTACGATGCACTCAAATTCGATCTGGACGTCCCCTCGGGCCACGAAAAAGACCGCGCGAACCGCCACCTGCGCGCACCGGAAATCGAGCACAAAGCCTCGATCGTCGAAGCAGTCACCCAACGCGTTGGCTCGCGGGCCGACGTTGCCTTCGACTGTCACTGGACCTTCTCGGGCGGCAGCGCCAAACGCCTCGCCAAACGCCTCGAGGAGTACGACGTCTGGTGGCTCGAAGACCCCGTCCCGCCGGAAAACCACGACGTCCAGCGGGAAGTCACCCAGTCGACGACGACGCCGATCACCGTCGGCGAAAACGTCTACCGAACCCACGGCCAGCGTCGCCTACTCGAGAACCAGGCCGTCGACATTATCGCGCCGGATATGCCGAAAGTCGGTGGGATGCGCGAGACGCGCAAGATCGCCGATCTGGCGGATCTCTACTACGTCCCGGTAGCGATGCACAACGTCTCCTCGCCGGTGGCGACGGTCGCAAGCGCTCACGTTGGCGCGGCAATCTCGAACGCACTGGCCGTCGAGTACCACTCGTATGAACTCGGCTGGTGGGAGGAGTTGGTCGAAGAGGATGTTATCGAAGATGGCTACATCGAGGTTCCCGAAGAACCCGGCCTCGGTGTCACGCTGGATATGGACGTTGTCGCCGAGCACATGGTCGAAGGCGAAGAACTGTTTGACGAAGCCTAATTCGGGGACCCGAGCGGTTTTTTGATCTCGTCTATCGGGGGTGACAGCCTCGAGCGCGTCGACCACCCATTGTGCGTCGACACACGTTCGATGTCGTCGGTAGTGGGCCCGTGATTTAATACGCCCGTCGGGGTGGAACCCCCGTGACGCAAAACCGGACCCAGGCTACTCGGAGACGATTGCTTCGCGCCGGCGCTGGAACGGTGATCGGGCTGTCCGCTCTGTCGGGTGTAACTGCACAGGAAGGCAACGAACAGGAGTTCGAGGCCACCTACGCCGAGGTGTACGAGGAGACAATCGACGACGTCGTCTTGGTCAACGTCTTGGGTGGCGAGGACGAACCACCCGGTGGAGTTGGCTCCGGGTTCGTCGTCGACGACCACGTGGTGACAAACGAACACGTCGTCCAGAACGCGACCGACGTCGAGATCCAGTTCAGAGACGAACAGTGGCGGGCGGGTGAGGTCGTCGGAACCGACGTGTACAGTGACCTCGCCGTCCTCGAGGTCGAAGACCTCCCCGACGCAGTCGACGGCCTCGAGTTTGCCGCCGACCAGCCGGCAATCGGCCAAGAGGTGCTGGCGATGGGTAACCCGCTTGGACTCGATGCCTCTCTGTCTCAGGGAATTGTAAGCGGGCTTGATCGCTCACTGTTGAGTCCGACCGGCTTTTCGATTCCCGCAGCCATCCAGACCGACGCGCCGGTCGACCCCGGAAACAGCGGTGGGCCGCTCGTTACCCTCGAGAGCGATGTCGTCGGCGTCGTCTTCGCCGGTGCGGGGCGAACGGTCGGCTTCGCCATCTCCGCACAACTCGCCGACCGCGTCGTTCCCGCACTCGCCGACGACGGTGAGTACGATCACGCCTACATGGGTGTCGGCGTCGACCCCGTCGGCGCACTGATCGCCGAAGTAAACGACCTCGAGGACCCACAGGGAGTGCTCATCGTCGACGTCACGGACGACGCTCCCGCCGACGGCGTCCTCGAGCCTGCAGACGACGTGGAAATCATCGACGGAGTGGCAGTCCCGACCGGCGGCGACGTTGTCGTCGCCCTCGACGGCGAGGAGATACCAAATCAGGACCAACTCTCGTCGTATCTCGCCCTCGAGACGTCACCCGGCGACGACCTCGAGGTAGAGGTGCGCCGCGACGGCGACTCCCAAACCCTCGAGTTGGCCCTCGAAGAGCGGCCGGAGACCGACCTGGCTTAACGCCTGGTCGCAAGTCGCCGTTAGGATTCGTCGGTGTCGTCTTCGGCCATACGGTTGGGTTCGGCGGTAAGCGGTTTGGCGGGTGGGCCATCACGTGCCGGTGGTGGAGCGTCTGGCGTGTCTCCGACGGACACGAAAGACAGATAAAAGACAAGGGAGTCTGAATAGACAGATATGGACGTTCCGTTCGACCTCACCTCGTACGTTCGGGTGTTGAAAATGGCAACGACGCCCACGACCGAGGAGTTCGTTCAGGTGTCGAAAATCGCCGGTGCAGGCATCTTGCTCGTTGGATTGCTCGGTGCTTTCATCCACGGGCTGATGATCGTACTGACCGGTGGTGGCTTCTGATGGGCATCTACGCCGTCAAAACAACGGCAAGTCAGGAGCGAACAGTCGCCGACATGATCATAAACCGCGAGGAGTCGGAGGTGCATGCTGCACTGGCACCGGACTCGCTGACCTCCTATGTGATGGTCGAAGCCGACAACAACGCTGTCTTAGAGCGCGTACTCGAGGAGATTCCCCACGCACGAAGTATCGTCCCTGGCGAGTCGGACATCTCGGAAGTCGAGCACTTCCTCTCGCCGAAACCGGACGTCGAGGGAATCGCCGAAGGTGACATCGTCGAGCTCATCGCCGGCCCGTTCAAAGGCGAGAAAGCACAGGTCCAGCGCATCGACGAAGGCAAAGATCAGGTGACGGTCGAACTCTACGAGGCGACGGTCCCGATTCCAGTTACCGTGCGGGGCGATCAGATTCGGGTTCTGGATTCCGACGAGCGATAGCGAGTCAAAGTAGCCGCAAGTATACGCCAGGACCAATGCTTCCTGCTGTCTTTCGGTTAGGTCGTACTCGCGATCCGACTCGAGTGGCGAAAGTGCGTGCAGTTGAGTGAGGGTGACTCAAAATCGCTCGAGACGGGTTAATGATAAAATAACTGTTTCAAATATGGACTGATCGGTCCAGAACTCTCTGGTTCGATTGCTGGAGGACAGCCGATACAACTGCCCTTTACAGATGACGAACGAGATTGCCCCGCCGGTCTCCTCCACCTGTCGCAGCCCATGTCGATAACTTCCGTTGCTCAGTGATTAGTTGCGAAAGGAGGTCAACAACGCTGTACCCTCGAGTAATTCCACCGGCGTTCGAGGTGGTTGACGGTATCGGTTCGCGAGGTGACGGGGACCGCGACGCCACGCTCGCTGGTGTAGTCGATCTCGTCGATGTTTCGCAGTCTGACCGACGAGAGTTCCCCATCGACATCGAAATAGCCAACGAGACACCACTCACTCGAGGAATCATCGGCAAGCGGCGGCGCGTTCTCGAGATGAGAACACAGTTGCACGAACGCGTTCTCGCTCGGTTTTGCATACGGCTGGGGACGGTGCATGTCAGTTGGTGTCCAGGTAGGTTACTGTTTGAGTTCGGCGGCGATTTGCTGTATGTCGGCTTCGGCTTCGATCTCCTCTAAGAGTTCCTCGCGTTTGCGGACGTCTTCGGAGTTGGCACCGTATGCACGGACGTACTCGGCACGGCTGTGATCGGTAAAGGCGTGTCGAATAGCGAGATAGCCGTCGGGGACGACAGTGCCACAGACTTTACACTCTCGACGCTCGTGTTCGGTCGCCTGATGGACGACGGCCGATTCGACATCCTCGAAGACGGATCCACAGCCATCGATTCCGCATTCCCAGGCCATTGCATGTCACATCGAGCGGGAGGCATAATGGGTTTTTCGTCGTTCGTCGAGGCCGCCACCAGTTCGTACACCGGCGGGTCAGATAGTCGAGCCGATCACAGACGACCTCGAGTAACCGCCGAATCAGAACCACTAACTCACCACCCCCGAAGGATCAGACAGTGAGCAACGGAGGCGTATCTCGAGTCGATTGCCACGTGAAGATCGTAGACGATCGAGTCGTCGACCGTGCGAGGCGTGCCGGCCTCGATGTGATCGTGTACGCACCGCACTTTCGTCGACTCCCCGATATTCGCCGGGAGGCTGTGGCGTTGTCGACTGACGACGTACTCGTCGTGCCTGCCCGTGAGGTGTTTACGGGGACGTGGCGAAACCGAAAACACGTCCTCGCGATCGGCCTTAAGAAACCGGTTCCGGATTTTATCTCCCTCGAGGCGGCGATGGCCGAGTTCGAACGCCAGGGGGCAACGGTGCTTGCCCCTCACCCCGAGTTTGGGCCGGTTGGTCTCACCGAGGCCGACCTCCGGCGGTATCGGGAGACGATTGACGGGATCGAGATCTTCAATCCGAAACACTTCCCGTGGCACAACCGACGGGCACACGATCTCGCGAGAGAACTCGAGTATCCGCCCTTTACGTCGTCGTACGCCCATCTGCCGACATCGATCGGCGTCGCACACACCGAATTCGACTGGGGGATCGAAACCGAAGCCGACCTCCGCCGAGCACTCGAGACGGATGTATCCCGCCGGGTCGTCTACGATTCCGGTCCGAACCGGCTGGCGACGACCGCGAGCGAACTTGCCCATCTCGGGTATGAAAACACCTGGAAGAAAGTCGACCGGCTCTTTCTTTCCGGTCTCGAGCCGACGCATCCGAAACACATCGCCTACGACGGCCGATTCGACGATGCGTTCGTCTACTGATCGTCCCGATCGGTGGTCGTCTCGAGTGCATCGGCTTCGATTCCGTAGTCGCTCGCGTAGGCGGTGTCGTAATCACACATCCGCAGGTAGGCAACGAGTCCACCACACATGACATCCAGAAGGAATCGATGGTAGGTCATCTCCGAGACCTTCGAGTCAGTGCAAAAACGCCTGGAGTTCGTCGAGTTCCCACGTGTTGATTACGTCATCGGCTTCGGCCCAGCCGCGGCGAGCAGTGTGGACCCCCCAGCGGATGTACTCGAGTGTCGCCGGTCGGTGGGCGTCGGTGTTGATCGCGATCGGGGCACCCTCCTCGATGGCGACCTGAACGGCGCTGCCCCACAGATCCAACCGGCGGGGATTCGAGTTAATCTCGAGGGCGGTCCCGGTTTCGGCGGCCGTCTTTGCGAGTGCGGTGGTATCGAACTCGAGGCCAGATCGTTCGTTGAGGAGTCGACCGCTCGGATGACCAACGACGTCGACAGCGGGGTTCTCGATGGCGCGGACGAGCCGTTCGGTCGCGGTTTCGCCATCCTGGCTGAGCCCGCTGTGTGGCGAGGCGACGATCACGTCGAGTGCGTCGATGACCTCTTCGGAGAGGCCAATCTCGCCCTCGGCGTCGATGTTCGCCTCGATGCCAGCGAGAACGGTGATATCGTACTCGGCGTCGACAGCGCGGATCTCCTCGAGTTGCTCTATAATCTCTGCATCGGAGAGCCCAACGTTCCCGACCACACCCGGCCCTTCGGCGTGATCGGCGACGGCGTAGTACTCATAGCCAAGCGTTTCGGCGGCGGCGACCATCTCCTCGATTGTGGTGGTGCCGTCGGACCACTCGGTGTGGGTATGGAGGTCACCACGAATTGTCTCGCGGGTGAGCAACTCCGGCAGGGCGTCGGTTTCGGCGGCACTGATCTCACCGCGATCCTCGCGCAGTTCGGGTGGGATCCACGGGAGACCGAGTGCCTCATACATCCCAGCTTCCGTCTCGCCGGCGACTCGTCTGCCGACACGCTGGCCAGTCTCGTCGTCGCCAACCTCGGAGACATCGAACGCGCCGTACTCGTTTAATTTCATCCCGCGGTCGATCGCGTAGTTGCGAAGCCGGACGTTGTGGTCTTTGCTCCCCGTAAAGTACTGCAGCGCAGAACCAAACTCCTCGGGAACCACCACGCGAAGGTCGACGCGGCTCTCGCCGATTCGAACACTCGCTTTCTCGGGGCCGGATTCGATCTCGCTGTCGACGGAGTCCCACTCGAGAAACGACTCGAGGACAGCGTCAGCATCGTCGGTGCCGACGAGGACGTCAACGTCACCGATCGTCGCCCGCCACCGACGGATCGAACCGGCCACCTCACACCGTTCGGTCGCCTCGAGTCCCTCGAGATAGGCTAACACGTCGTCGGCGAGTGGCCGGCCCGCTCCCAGCAACTGCCGTTGGCCGACCTGACGGGCAAACTCGATGTTGTCGCGAATGTTTTCTTCGGTCTTTGGGCCGAAGCCTTTGACGGTCTTGATCTCGCCGGCCTCGGCGGCAGCCTCGAGGTCGTCTAACGTCTCGATGTCGAGTTTGCGGTACAGTTTGCCTGCCGTCTTCGGGCCGACGCCCTCGATCCGGGTGATGTCGGCGATATCGATGGGCAACTCCGCGCGCAGTTCCTCGAGTTCCTCGATGTGTCCGGTTTCGACGTACTCGACGATTTTCGAGCTGATAGCATCGCCAACGCCCTCGATTTCCTCGAGGACGGCCTCGTCGCCATCGGCGAGTCGGTCGGCAATCGGGATCGGAAAGGCCCGGATGTTTTCTGCAGCTCGGCGGTAGGCCCGTGGTTTATACTCGACGCCATCAGCCTCCAACAAATCGGCAAACTCCTCGAATCGGCCGGCGAGTTCGGCGTTGGTCGCCATCACCGACCACCCCGTTTGCTTGGGCCGTCCTCCCGGCCGAGTGCCTGTTTCAAAAACGACATCCAGCGTTTGGTGTCGGCGGCCTGTTTGGCCTGCTGTTCGCGCTCTAAATCGGTCGGGCCCAGACTCTCCAAGGCGTTTAAGGCCCGATCGATGCCGATGATCGACCTGGCGAGTTCCTCGCCGCGCTCGCGAGAGATGTCACCCTCTTCGATCAACTCGAGTCGCTCGAGTCGCTCGCGTCGTAGATTTCGTTTGGCCTGCTCGACGCGTTCGCGTTCGCCCGGTGGCACCGTCTCTCGGCGTTTGATCTCGAAGACGAACGTGCGAAGATCGATTGTCTCATCCTGGACGGTGATCGTCTCCGGAATATCCGCGCCGACGGTCGCCCCCTCGCGCTCGACGCGCTCGAGCAGTTGTTTGCGCTCGTATCCTTGCACACCACTACGTCGGGCTCCGTCGAGCAAAAATGTACAGCCTCGAGCGGTGAGGGATGTCGCCGGTGGAGGAGCGATTCACGACTCGGAACGAACCCCAAATTCCTTAGCAGTGTGCCCCCTAGGCCAGTACAATGGCCACCTGCGACGTGTGTGGGAAAGAAGAAAACATGCCGTATAACTGTCGGCACTGTGGGGGGACCTACTGTTCTGACCATCGGCTGCCGGAAAACCACGACTGCTCGGCCCTCTATGAGTGGAACGATCCCCAGGGTGTCTTCGATAGTGGCTTCGATGAGAGCGTCGACAACCGTGGCGGCACGTCGGCGAAATCAAAGAGCCTAAGCGATCGGTTGCCGATCGATACCGGCCCCGGCGGCCCACTGGCGTACTTCCGGGGGAACATGACCTACACGTTTTTGGCGTTAATGTGGCTCACCTTTCTGTTTCAGTGGCTTGCGATTGCAGTCGGCTCAGCGTTCGGTTATCCGAACCTCCACCGAACGCTGTTCGTCCTCACGCCACAAAACCCCGAGTACGTCTGGACCTGGGTTACGTCGGTGTTTGCCCACGACCCCTTCAACATCTTCCACATCGTCTTTAACAGCATCGTGATTTTCTTTTTTGGCCCGCTGGTCGAGCGCTACGTCGGCTCGAAAAACTTCGGAATTCTGTTCATTATCAGCGGTGCCTTAGCGGGTCTCGGACAGGTCGGTATTCAACTCGCCCAGGGGGCGATCCCACCGGGCGGAGGTGGCGTCCTCGGTGCCAGTGGGGCCGCACTCGCCATCATGGGCGTGCTCACGGTGTTGAACCCGAAACTCAAGGTGTATCTGTACTTCATCCTCCCAGTGCCGATTTGGCTGCTTGCTGCTGGCACTGCCGCGATTAGCGTCTTCTTTATCCAGACTGGTGGCGGTGGAAGCATCGCCCACGGCGCACACCTCATTGGACTGCTCGTTGGACTGGCCTACGGTGAGTACGTCAAACGAACGCAAAACGTGCGTACTCCAGATCAGTTCCAACTCGGTGGCGGGCCTGGCGGGCCAGGGGGGCCCGGCGGTCCCGGTGGTCCTGGCGGACGACGCAGATTCTGAAATCGTCCAATCCCACCACTGATTTTCCCGGCAAAGTAATCACCACAAATGGACGCTTCCCGACCTGACCTCGAGCCCGACGCCACCCACGCACGCGAGGAGATGGAGGCCATGCAGCGAGAGATTGCCGCCACGGCCGTCTTCGAGGACGATCACGACATCGTCCCCGGTCGACTGTCGAACCCACTCGAGGCGGCCGCGAGCGGGCGTGAACCACCGATCGTGGCGGGCGTCGACCAGTCGTTTCTGAGGAACGCTTCGGGTGAGCAAGACCGAGCACTGAGTGCGGTCGTTGCCCTCCAGGGTGGTGAGGTGATCGAACGGGTCTCCGCCGTCACGGATCTCGAGATACCCTACATTCCGGGGCTGTTGGCCTTTCGGGAGGGTGGGCCGATTCTGGCGGCACTCGAGGAACTGTCGGTCACGCCCGATCTCTTCTTGTTCGACGGCAGCGGCCG
>LKMM01000004.1 GCA_001563885.1 Natrialbaceae archaeon B1-Br10_E2g27 | reverse complement strand
GGGTGCTCGCGATTGCGTTTGCGACCGCGACGGCGATGATGACACTGTGGGGTCGGGTCACCTGGGACGATCCGTGGGTCAATCTCTGTCAGGTGTCGGTGATTTTCACCGCGATGGCTATCGGCGGCTCGCTAGGTGATATCATCCCCGGCGAATAGAAACACCAGCAATCTGAATCTAATACTATCGGACGGAACTGTATGATCGCCACTCCGTGGCGGCGAGAATTGTTCACGACGTACGTTCGGCAGTATAACAATCGGAAGCGCCAGCGGGATTTAGGATGTGGGGCTGAGCAGCGACTCCTCTCGCTCGTAGAGGCGGTCGATCCGGTCGGCAAAGACGTCTTGGATGACTCGCCGTTTCTTTTTCATCGTCGGGGTGAGCATCTCGTTTTCCTCGGTGAACTCCTGTGGGATGAGTTCGAACCGTTTGATCGTCTCGTGGCGCTCTAGGTCCTCGTTTACGGCCTCGACCTCGCTTGCGACGTACGCCCGAACCTGCTCGTGGTCACACCGGGCCTCTGGATCGTCTGGCAGGTCTACCCCCTCGCGGTCGGCCCAGGCCGTTATGTGGTCGGTGTTTGGGACGAGCAACGCGCCCACGAACTTCTCATCGTCACCGACGACCATCGCCTGATCGACGACCTCGCTTGCGGCGAAGGCGTCTTCGATCGGGCCGGGAGCGACGTTTTTGCCCGTCGAGAGTACCAGCAGTTGTTTGACGCGCTCGCGAAACTCGAGATAGCCATCGGGGCGGCGGTGGACGATATCGCCGGTTCGGAACCAGCGTCCGGAGTCGTCTTCTTCGAAGGCCTCGTCGGTGGCAACTGGGTCGTTCCAGTAACCCGGTGAGACGTTCGGGCCGCTAACGAGGAGTTCACCGACGACACCGGGATCGTCGGCGAAGGCATCGTGAGTGGCGACCGCTTCGTCGATCCGTAACTCGACGTTCGAAATCGCCGGCCCGATCGTCCCGATGTTCGTCGCCTCGGGTGGGTTGACGGTCACGACGGGGGCAGTTTCGGTCAGGCCATACCCCTCATAGATTGGCAGTCCCATCGCGTGATAGAGTAAACAGAGGTCGGCCGAGAGGCTCCCGCCGCCGCTTATCAACAGTTCGATCTCACCGCCGAGTGCCTCCCGAACCGTCGAGAAGACGAGTCGGTCAGCCAGTGTTTGCTTGGCCGACAGGAAGAGACCGGGATCTACAGCCTGCTTGTGGGCAACGCCGACGTCGGTCGCCCACTCGAAGATACGCTGTTTGATACTCGATTCGCTTGCTTGCTCGCGGATCGTATCGTAGATCTTTTCGTAGACGCGGGGAACGCTCGTTGCGGCCGTTGGCTGGACGAGCCCGAAATCCTCCTGTAGCGTGTCGGGCGCTTCGGCGTAGGCGACACAGGCCCCACAGGCAAACTGGAGGAAATGGCCAGCCGTCCGCTCGAAAACGTGTGCCAGTGGCAGATACGAGACGGTCTGTGTCTTCTCGTCGATCCCGGGAACGCCATCGCCATCTCGCGGTCGAAACCGGCGTCGGATCCCGTTGACGTTCGACCGGAAGTTCCAGTGAGTGAGTTCGACACCTTTCGGCTGGCCCGTCGTCCCGCTCGTATAGATCAGACTCGCCAGTTCGTCGAGGCCGGGTTCGTCGAGCCAGCGCTCGTAGCTCGCTTTTTCGAACGTTTCCTCGCCGCGTCGGTAGACATCCGCAAGCGTCAGGACGTCCTCGCGCTCGACCGTTTCGAGGGTGTCTATCGAAACCAGTGTCTCGAGATCGAGGTCGGCTTCGACGGCGAAGACGGCCTCGAGCAACTGCTCGTTTTCGGCGATGACGATGTCGGCACCGGAATCTGAGAGCAGATATCGGAGCTGTTCGTTCGAGGATTCGGGGTAGACGGTCGTGACGACCGCGCCGGCAGCGAGGGCGGCGAAATCACACTGGGCCCACTCCATGCGGGTGTGTGCGAAGATGGCGATCCGATCGCCGGAGTCGATCCCGAGGTCACGAAAGCCAGCGGCGAGTTTGCGGACGATATCGCGCATCTCGCCGTAGGAGAGCGCTCGAAACCGTCCCGGCGTCGCCGCCGCTATCACGTCGTCGGTCAGCGACCGGTCGTAGACCCCGCCTTTGTACCGTTGGGCCGGTCGATCCCGGTTGCGAGCGGCCGACTCCTCGAACAGTCGACCGAGGGTCGTCTCGCCGATTTCTGGGCCGTCGTAGGCGTTTTCGGCGTCCCTCCAGTCCATAGGGCGTTACTCACAACGTCGAACCTGATAAAACGTGATGGAACTGCGAACATCGTCCGGGTAGGGCTGTCATGTTCGATCGGTCATCGACACCGTCACTCGTCGTCGAGCGAGGCGAGAACACCCCGCGTGTTCAGGATGGCCTCCGCACGAACCTTGCGTTCGTTCCAGACGCCCGGCAACTCGGCCGTCTCGGCAAAATACTCGACCACAGCCTCGTCGTCTTCGAGTTCGTCGGATTTTGCGTTCACCCGTTCGACCCACTCGGTGAGGACGGTCGCGTACTCGTCTACGATGGCGTCGATGTCGTCGACTTCCCGCGGGCCGAAGTGGGTATAACAGAGGACGTTGGGGTCGAGTTCCCGGATAGTCTCGAGATCGGCGAGACATCCCTCGAGGTCGAAATCCGATGGTGGGCTGGTCTCTTTGATGCGCTCGGGACCGGGGAGCCAGATACCGGCGGCGTCGCCGGTGAAGATGGCGTCGTTTTCCGTGTCGTGGAAGATGACCTGGTGGAAGGCATGACCCGGCGCGTCGTAGACCTCGAGTTCGTGGTCGCCGAGGTCGATGGTATCGCCGTCGTCGATCTCGACGATTCGGTCGTCCTCGAGTGGCTTCGGCTCGGTGTAGTACTGCCATTGCTCGCCAACGGCAGCCTTCGTCCCGTCGACCAGCCGCGAGGGGGCTGCGAGCAGCCCCGCCCCGACAGCGGGTACGTAGACGTCGGCGTTCGGACAGGCCTCGGCGAGAAAGCCCGCGCCGCCGGCGTGATCGAGGTGAATGTGTGTGACTGCGATGGCCTCGACGTTCCCGCGATCGATGCCGATCTCGGCTAGTGCCTCGAGGATGTACTCGTGGTTGGTCCCGATGCCGGTTTCGACGATTGCGGGTCGGTCGGCATCGAGGATGTAGGCTGCGCCGTAGCCTGCAGTGTCGTACATGCCGGTGTCGATGTAGTAGAGATTCGAACAGCCCTCGATCGCAACCTCGTTGACCTCGCCAGGTTCCATAGCGAGGCTGTGTACGGGGATCCTAAAAGGTGTACGGCCGTTCGTCCGTTGCTGGTCTAGTGCTTTGACAAGCCTGAACTGATGGGTTGAACCAGTCGGCGGGTGTCGGTTCGACCCATCAGTCGACGCTTGGCGGAGTACTAGGTGTTTTCAGGCTGATCTTTCCACTCGCCGATCCCCGACGGATCGAGGTGGACGTGGGCATCCCCGACATCCTCGAGCGTCCGCAGTCGACTCACCAGTTCCGACTCGATGTCGTGGGCCCGCCGGAACGGCATCTCGCCGTCGACTTCGACGTGGACTTCCACCTCGAGGAGGATGCCGTCATAGAAGACGGTCAGATCGTGGACGCCCTCGACGTGGGGATGGCTGCGCAGCGTTTGGGTAATCTCCGCCCGCTTTTCGGGTGTCGGGGCGGCTCCGACGAGATAATCGACGTTCTCGCGGGCGATTTCGACGCCCTGATAGACGACCAGCAGACTAACCAGTCCTCCAGCGAGTGGATCGAGCAGTGGCTGGCCAAGTAAGACGCCGAGGACGCCGACGACCGCCGCAATCGAGGTATAAATATCGTTCAGACAGTCGACCGCGAGCGCCTCGAGGGCCGTCGACTCGAGGGTGGCATTTATATACTCGGTGTAGCGGTAGACCAGATACATATCGACGATAGCGAACGCCAGCGCACCGAGCAAGAGGGGGTTCGCTTCGGGTGGATCGACGACGAGCAGCCCCTGGAGAGACTCATACAGCAACGACAGCCCAAGCAACGCGAGGACGGCTCCGACGAAAAGCGCCGTCAGTGGTTCGATCCGGGCGTGGCCGTGTGGGTGGGTATCGTCGGGTTCGTCGAACGAACTGCGTCCCCAGATGAGAACGACGAGGCTGGCGACTAGGTCTGCAACCGAGTGGGCGGCGTCCGCGAGCAAGGCGACGCTGCCGAACGCGAGGCCAACGGCTCCCTCGACGACGATCTTGACGGCGTTACCGATGACGTTTACTGCCGCCGCCTTCGTAAAGCCACGTCGGCTCCCCTCCTCCGTCATACGCCAGTTTAGATGAAGTCTAAACTTGGGTCTTTCCTTCCACCGTCGGCGTGATTTTCGGATGCAACTATTCCGAAATATCGGTCGTCACAGACCGAATCCAACGATTATGACATAGATACCTTCGACCGGCTGATTTCCGACGACCTCGGTCGCCTCGCTTTGTAAATTGCTGGCTACGAAAAGCAGAATCCCGGCGGCAATTGCACCGACCAGTATCATCGCGACGAACACCAGCAACGTTCCGATTCCGACTTTCGCGCGGTCAGTCGCGGTGGTGTTTGGGCCTCCCATAGGTATCGCCAGTAGTGTCACTTTCCAGCCGGCATGACTCCGTCTCCAGCGGTCGAACTGGGGTCTGACACTCTCTGCTCGAGATGGCTAATACTGATGGCTCGCACACTGTCGGTCGGCTCCCGGTCCTCAGCGAACCGCAGTCGACCACGAACCGTTCTCGTTTCGCAACGCTCATGATATGGTGTTGATAACCTCGGTATACCTGGGCGATGGGGCCCGCCTGACCCAACCGTCGACGCCTCGAACCGGCGAGCGACTGACGGTCCCTGTCAGACAGCTATGACAGACCGACACCCGCTCGTCCGACTCGAGACGCTTGCATTGATCGGCATCGGCGGCTTCGCCGGTTCGAACCTGCGGTTTTTTACGATCGGGATTCTCCCCGAGGACGTTGCGATCTTGCTCGTCAACGTCATCGGGAGCGCCGTCCTCGCGTTTTTCGTCTACGAGGCACAGTATGCCGGCATCGTCGATCGGAAATCTCGGCTCGTCTTCACGACGGGCTTTCTCTCGTCGTTGACGACCTACAGCGGCTTTGCACTCGGTATCGCCGAGGCGTCGCTCGTCGGTGCGCTCGCGATTATCGTTACAAACTACGTACTTGGCTTTTCGGGCGTGCTCGTTGGCCGGGCCATCGCCAGTCGTACGCGGGGTGAGCTCGCGTGAGCGTCGGTCTCTCGACGGCCATTGCCTTGCTCCCGCCCGGGTTCGTCTCGTTCGACCCGGATCCGGCCCACATCGTCGGCACCGGTGGCGCAATCGGTGCGGTCTGTCGTCACTGGGTCTATCTGCAACTTTCACGTGAGGACTATCCGATTCCGACGC
The DNA here is from genome assembly GCA_001563885.1 of Natrialbaceae archaeon B1-Br10_E2g27. Lineage (GTDB taxonomy): Archaea > Halobacteriota > Halobacteria > Halobacteriales > Natrialbaceae > Natrarchaeobaculum. Next base: position 20,554 of record LKMM01000004.1, on the reverse strand, counting down.
TCGTGGTCAACGTCGTCGGCAGTTTCGTCCTCGGTGTGCTCATCTTTGCCGGCGCGACCGAATCGACGGCGCAACTGTTTGGAATCGGTGCCTGTGGAGCCTTTACGACGTTCTCGTCGTTTTCGGTCGAAACGGTCCAGATCTGGGAACGCGGCGACCGACGACTCGCCGTCCTCGTGGCCGCGGGCAATCTCGGGCTTTCGCTCGCCGGCGTAGCCATAGCCTGGGCACTCGTTACTGTCGCCCCGATCTAGTACTCTGCCAAGCGTCGACTGATGTGTCGAACCGACACCCACCGACTGGTTCGACCCATCAGTTCAGGCTTGCCGAAGCACTAGTAGTTGCGCTCGGAGAGCTGTGATCGCTCACTTCCAGGGTAGCAAGACTCTCTCAGGCGGATTTCGACAGTGGAAAAATAGGTTCCTCTCCTCAGAGGAGTTCTGCGAGCAACACCGCTGCGAGCCCGAAGTAGATAATCAGCGCGGTCACGTCTTTGACCGTCGTGATCAGTGGGTCCGAGGCAGCGGCCGGGTCAAAGCCGAGTTTGTTCATCAGCCACGGGATAACGTAGCCGACGACCGAGGCGACCACACAGACCGAGACAAGCGCGATGAAGACGACCACTGCGATCGTTCCAGCGTGTGGATCACCCGCCGACAGCCGCCAGCCGTAGGCAGCCAGCGCACCGATCCCACCGATGATGAGACCGATGAGCAAGCCGATAACTCCCTCACGGCCGAAATGGCGCATCGCGTTCCGGTCGTCGATGTGACCGAGTGCCAGCCCACGGACGAAAATCGTCGACGCCTGCGTTCCGACGTTACCGCCCATGTCCATGATCACGGGCACGAAAAAGGCAAGCGCAACAACGGCCTCGAGCGTATCCTCGAACTGCTCGATCACACCGCCAGCGAGCAATCCGCCCGCGAGTGCAACCACCAGCCACGGCAGTCGCAGCCGTAAGATTCGGGGAATCGAGGACTCGAGGATGGCCGAACTGCGGCTTGCTTCGATATCGGCAAACGAGAATCCGGCCGACTTGAGGATGTCTTCTGTGGCCTCTTCTTCGACGACCTCTATCATGTCGTCGGTCCGGAGAACGCCGACGAGGACGCCTTCGTCGTCGACGACGGGCAGCGCTGGAAAGTCGAGGTCGGCCATCTGCCCGGCAGCGAGTTCGGGGTCGGCGTTGGCGTCGATGGTCACCAGGTCGGTCTCCATGTGGGCTTCGACGACATCGTCTTCCGGTGCGTTGAGCAGTTCCCGGAGGGACATTACCCCGACCAGGCGGCCGTAGTTGTCGGTGGCGTACAGATAATAGACGGTCGTTTCCTCGGAGGCTGGCTCGAATTCACGGAACGCCTCGATCGCCGTATCGACGAACGAGTCCTGGGTCACCGCGACGTACTCGTCTTCGACGATGGCGTCGACGCGGTCTGCGTGAAACTCGAGGGGATCTTCAGCAGCCTCCATACACCTCACCTCGGGTGTGTTCGCCCAGGACGCCCGCGAATTCGCCTTCGAGTAAATCGAGAATCAAATCTTCTAAGCTGGGACCGCGTTCGGGGCCGCCATCGCTGATCGCCGTCTCAGTTCCGTTTCGACTGCTGTGATTCGTATCCAGCATACGGTCATCGATTGTTAGATCCTTCTAAAAACGATTGTCCTTTAGGTCTATCACTGTCTTCTGTTCATACGTCTCCTGTGGACATGGCTGGTGATCCGGGCGGCTCGTCGTGACCACTCGGAGCAAATCTGATCAGTGTGGCCGACGAGTCTCGGTACACTTAACAACCGTGTTGTAGTGAAGCGGATATGAGCGCTCGGCGCGATTTCTGGTCGATCTACCGCGAAGCACTCCCGATTCTGGTCATCGCACTCGGTGGCGGCCTCTTTGCCGGGTTGGTATTAGAGGAGATCTTAGAAAGTGTCGAGCGGTTCCCCGGATTACTCGTTATGATCCCGGTTTTCCTCGCAACCCGGGGGAACGTTTATGGCGCACTCGGTGGGCGCATCTCGAGTGGCCTCCACCAGGGGTTGCTCGAACCACGCTTCGAGTGGAACGACCGACTCGCAAATGCCGTCCTCGCCTCGTTTATCAATGGAATCGGTATTTCGATCGTTATCGGGTTCATCACTTGGATCGCCTTGTTGCTCTTAGGCTGGAGCGTCGCTGCACTGTACGAACTCGTCGGGATCATGCTGGTCGCTGGCACGCTCACGTCGGTCGTGATGATCGTCGGCTTGCTCGTGCTCATCTTCATTTTCTACCGGTTTGGATTCGATCCTGACAACCTCGTCGGCCCCATCGTTACGACGCTGGGCGACATCTTCGGGATGATCTTTATGCTCTTTGCAATCGGCCTCGTGGAGGTGCTCATCTGATGGTCGTTCCGTCGGGTTCACTCGGAACCTGGAACTGGAAAGTAATCGTCGGCAACATGTTCCCGCTTCTGGTCGTGCTCTCGGTCATCGTCCTCTGGGCGGGAATCACCCTCGAGGGGGCCGAAGAACTCTTAGAGGAGTTTGCTATTCTGGCGGTGATGGTACCGACGATGGTCGATATGGGCGGCAACCTCGGGGCGATTTTGAGTTCGCGGCTCTCGACGCGGTTTCACTTGGGGACGACCGAACTCAACCCGAGCGATCGCGTGCTGTGGGCGAACGTCGCGGCGATCCTCGCGCTCGCGGCAACGATCTTTACCGCGCTCGGAATCGGTGCCTGGCTGATCGGGTTAGTGCTGTTTGGCGGGCCGATCACGCTTGCGAACCTGCTTATTATCTCGTTGGTCAGCGGAATGTCCGTCGCCGTCATCGCCGTCGTCTTCTCGTTTCTTGCGACGTATGGCTCCTACCGTCTTGGGATCGATCCCGACGATACGACCATCCCCATCGTCACCAACGTCGTCGACGTCTTCGGGATGGTCATCTTCATCGGCGTCTCGGCACTCGTGCTCGGCTTTTGACGGGGTTCACACCGGCTGTGACGCTCGAGTACGATACGGACCCCATACCGGGCTGGTACGGTTTCCGTAGCGCTCGTTTGCTCGAGTGAACGACTGGCAGCATCCGACTAACAATACCTGACAGTCAATTCCGCCACCATAGAGCACGGACAGCACTCGGGTGGGGTCGGGCCAGCCGAGTGCCCATGCTAGCACGGAGTTGATCCCCATGACCGTCGAGACCAGCATCGAGCCGACCGACGACCGATCGAGAGCGACGACAACCGACGCCGGCCGCTCGGACGGAGGTGGCTAGACCGTGTCGGCCGTCACACATCTCCCCCGGACGCTGTGGTGTACTGGAAAATACTACGTTAAAAAGAAACTCCCCGACAACGCTGTCGGGACGGTCGATCCGTCCGTCTTCGAACGATTGCTCGAGCGCTACGACGATGATGAGGTATTCGTCCACGCAGGCTTGGGCGACGTCGCGGCGGCGTTCGACCGCGATCCCTACCAATACCTCTTCGAGACGCTCACCGACGCCTTCGAGTCCGTCCTCGTCCCCGGCTTTACGCCCTCGTTTCGGGAAAGTGGCGAGTATCACAAGACCGACTCGGTCCCCGAAGTCGGTACGTTCTCTCGGCTGTTTCTCGAGGATGCAACCTACCGAACGGACGATGCGATCCACTCGATCCAGGTTCATGGCCCCTATCGCTTCGAGGCGTGTGATCACCACGATACGTTCGGCGAAAACGGCTGTTATGCGAAACTCGACGCCGATAACGTGCTCATACTGAACGTCGGCACCCCCTGGCTTATTAGCACGCAACTGCACTATATCGAGATGGCGTCGGATCCGCCATACGCCGACCTCGTCGATAGCAGTGGTCGGATCTATTACGGCGACGGCGACAGCGAGGTCATTACCCAGACCAGTTTCGACAAAAACGAATACGTCTACTACTGGAATCGCGATCGGATCCGCGGGGAGGCGATGGCCGCCGGCGTCCTCGAACACTACTCGCTCAACGGACTCGCCGTTACCGCCGTTCGGGCGAACGACCTCCGGACGTTCATCGAGCCGAAACTCGAGGCGGATCCGTACTATCTGGTCACCTGATTACTTCTCGTGTGGAAGCGTTCCCGGCTCGGCGGGTTCGTCGGGGTCGGTAACGACCTCACGCTCGAAGCCATACAACACCAGCCCGGTGTTTGCCGTCAGCAACACCCCTGTCATCGGAGCCGTGTCGACGAACAGATAGAGGTATGCTGCGACGACGACGGGACTCGCCGCGATTGTCGCCCACAGAAGCGGCCGGGAGATGTCGACCCGCGAGGCATCCCAGAAGATCCCGGCGAAAACGACGGCCGACACCGCAAGACCGAGTGTGACACCGACGGGCGACTCCGAGAGCATAGCTGAGCGTTACCGAGCCAAGACAAAAACGTTCTGCCAGCCTGGACAACCAAACCGATTTTACAGTTCGGTGCGGAGCCGTTGACGTGTCGGATCCGAACCCCGTCGAGCGCTGGCAGGCCGCGTTGGAGGAAGCCGGTGAGCTAACCCCGGAGATCGTCGACCAGATCAGCCGGATACACGGCGACCGTGGGGTCCGTGCGATCGAAGCCGTCGGCGAGGGCCGGGTCAAAACGTACCGTGATTTTACGATCGTCGTCGGCTACCGAGATGAGTACATCGTCGAAGACGGCGGCTGCACCTGCAAAGACAGCGAGTACAACCTGGATCCGGACGATCCAACCGAACAGTGCTGGCACGCACTGGCAGTTGCCATCGCCCGACGGGTCGGCCACGTCGACTACCACGATATGTGGTACTCCGACGTTCGAGAACTCCTGTAGCCCACCTCACGGACGATGGTGTACGAGCGATCGGACTCTTTCACAGCACATTCGGGACCTGCCTTACAGCGACCGGGCTGACTCGAGCGTTGGCCCGGGTTCGACGCAGATGACTCGGTCGGCGGCGCTCGTATAAAACTGTGCGAGCGTCGGCGGGACGGCGGCGTCGTCGACGACGTTGACGACGGTGTCGGTGGCCTCGAGGATGCCGCCGTCGTTGTCGTAGGTGTTCTCACGAGTTGCCTGCTCGCCGAAGGCGTGGAGTTCGCCCGCGATGGTGCCGATGACGAGCAACGGCCGGTCGCGTCGTCGGTCGATCCGTTCGTTGATCGTGCCAAGCGACTGGCTCGTGGCGTCGAAGACGTTCTCCCCACGACGCCACGTATCGAAGAGATCGATGACGAACAACTGGTCGCGATCGAACGCCTGCCCGAGGTCACAGCCGTGGCGGCCAACCGCCCGCTGTACGGTCTGTCTGTCGAGCGATTCCGTCGGCGAGAGCGAGACCGCATACCCACACTCGAGGGCCGCGGCGGCCAGTGAGCCAACGGCTTCGGCGGCGTCACGTCCCGGCGTCTCGGCCGACACCTCGAGGACGCCACGACAGCCCTCCGGAAAGCCACCCACGGCGTCGAACCCGGTTGGCACCGTCTCTTTTCGGGCCATTCGCTCCCGACGGCTGGCGGTTGCAACCTCGAGTGCCCGATCGACCTCGGCGACCATATCGGTCTGGCGGTAGCGTTTGTGCTCGACGGCGTCGAGCGTTTCGTCGATCTTTTCGGCTGCACTCGCGGTCTCCTCACACCGGTGGGCGACGCGTTCGCTCGCCGCTGCGCCCTCGTCGGTCGCGTTCGAAACCTCCTGGAGACCAGCGGCAACGTCGGTAACCGCCTCCGAGACCGTCTCGAGTTCGGCTTCGGCGTCGGTGGCCCGCACGGCACCAGTGTCCGCGATATCGACGGCCGACTCGAGCCGACTCGAGAGCGTCTCGGTCGCCTCGGTGATCCCGTCGACAACGGTTTTGACCTCGTCGGTTCGCTCCTGGGATTCAGCCGCAAGCGATTTGATCTCGCCAGCGACGACGCCAAAGCCAGCCCCGTCTTCGCCCGCTCGCGCTGCCTGAATCGAGGCGTTAAGCGCCAGCAGATTCGTTTCGTCCGCAATCGAGGAGATGACGTCGACGATCTCGTCGATCTGCTCGACGCTGTCGACCAGTCGCTCGACGTCCTCGGCGACGGCGTCGATCGCCTCGGTGACGTCGTCCATCGCCTCGGCGGCGTCGACCGCGGCGTCCGTCCCCGACGTGACCGCATCCGCCGCCCCCTCGCTTCGGTCTGACATCTCCGCGGCGCTCGAGGCGACCTCTTCGATCGTCGCACTCAGCTCCGAGACGTCACTGGCGACGTCGACCATTCGCTCGACCTGTGCGGTCGCGAGTGTGTTTATTTCCTCGAGGTCCTCATCAACCGCAGCGGACGTCTCGTGGACGACGCCGACGGCCCCCTGTGCGGTCGCCAGCACGTCGTCATCAAACGTCGGTTCTGCGTGCTCGCCGCCGGCCGATGTCGTGCTATCGGTCGGTTCGCTTCGTGACATATAGATAAATCGAAAAGGCGGAACCAAAAACGTTGATTGGTATCTGGTATAGGAGACCTAATACCTTATATTGTGACGTTTGTCAATCAATTTTCGACTATCGCTCCAATACATAGATTCCAAAAGACCCGGCACCCTCGAGTCCGTCTCGAGGCGTGTCACTCTCGGCAGATGTCGACGAAGTTCCGCAATATTTGCAGGCCCGTCTCGCCGCTTTTTTCGGGGTGAAACTGGGTCCCGAAGACGGTGCCCGCCTCGTTGGCGACGATCGAGGGGAACTCGCGTTCGTAGTCGGTCGTTGCAACCGTCGCGCCCTCGTCGTCGGGGACGGCATAATACGAGTGGACGAAGTAGGCATACTCCCCGTCGACGCCCTCGACGAGTGGGTGATCGCGCTCGACGGACAGTTCGTTCCAGCCCATGTGGGGGACCTTTTGACCCTCCGCGAAGCGAACGTTCGTTCCGGGGACGAGATCGAGTCCTTCGACGGCTGACTCTCCGTCGGTCGTCCCCTCCTCACTCGAGGTAAGTAGCATCTGCATGCCGAGACAGATGCCAAACAGGGGTTGGCCGCGGTCGACGGCCGCAAGCAGGTCCTCGCGGATTGGATCGGCGTTCTCGACGCCCTCGCGGAACGCGCCGACGCCCGGCAGGACGATGCCATCGGCCGCCTCGAAGGCGTCGGGGTCGTCGGTGATCTCGACGGCCGCTCCCGCACGCTCTAGGCCGCGGGTGACGCTTCGAAGGTTGCCTAGTCCGTAGTCGACGACGACGACCGAGGCCAGCGCTTCCTCGGGCGGTTCGGATACCGTGCTCATACCCAACCTGGGATAGCGGCCTTAAAGTGCATTGCTATTGGCGAAAAATTCGTCCGCCGGCGGTCGCAACTGGGCCATCCTCGAGCTCGGGTAGTGGTTCGAAAACTGCCACCAGCAACCGGGACAGGCCGGCCGCAGCTTTATTCGGCAGACAGTAGACAGAAGCCGTGTGAACCGTCAAACGGGCTCGCTCGTCGTTCTCATTGCGATCTTTGCGTACTTTTCCTGGCAGCTTCTCACCCCGTTTCTCCAGTACGTGCTCGCGGCAATTCTCATCGCGTTCGTCCTTACCCCGCTACAACGACGCCTCGAGGACCGAACGTCCGCGATGGTCGCTGCGTTTGCGCTCGTCGGGTTCGCGCTCGTCGGGTTCGTCCTCCCGTTCGTCTTCGTCGCCGTGGTCGTCGCCGACGACGCCGCGACCATCCTCCAGGATCTCGAGCCGGACGATATCGGCGTCACGGAACTCGAGGAGCTGATCGAAACCGAACTGGGGGTCGACGTCGACATCACCGAGACAGTCGTCGACTCCGCCCAGGAGATCGGAACGATCCTGTTAGAGCGGACGACGGCCTGGTTTAGCGTCTTCACTCATACGCTAGTCGGCCTCGGACTGGCGCTATTTTTGCTCTATTACCTGCTCAAGGACGGAGATTCGATGATGGCGTGGGTTCGCGACCGGACGCCGCTTCCGAAAGACGTCCAGGACGACCTCTATGGCGAACTCGAGGAGGTGATGTGGGCCGTCCTGGCGGGTCACGTCCTGATTGCCCTCGTCCAGGGTGTCCTCGCTGGGCTCGGATTGTTCGCGACGGGGATCCCCAATGCGGCCCTTTGGACGTTCGTCATGGTCATCCTCTCGCTTATCCCGCTTGTCGGCTCGTTTCTCGTCTGGGGTCCGGCAACGGTCTATCTGTTCGTGACCGGCGAACCGCTTCTGGCCGGTGTACTCGCCGTCTACAGCACCATCATCGTCGGAACCTCCGACGACTACCTTCGGCCGATCGTCGTCGATCGCTACGCCGAACTCAGCCCCGGGATCATCATCCTCGGTGTCCTCGGTGGGATCTATGCCTTCGGCGTCATGGGGCTGTTTTTCGGCCCGGTTCTGCTTGGGGCGTTGCTCGCGACGATCGATGTCTTCGACGAACACTACGACGCACTCGCGGGCGGCTCCGAGGCTCCGTGAGCGGTCTCTTACCGACGACCGACGCGCTCGAGAGCGCGCCGAATCGGCTCGAGGCCGGGGTAGCCATCACGGTGCCAGATGAGGAGTGCAATCGCTGCGAGGACGAACTCCGAGAGAAAGTAGGGGTCGCCCATCGACTCACGAAGCAACTCGAGGACGGTCGGGGAGCCACGTTCGTAGCCCTCGACGGGCGTGATCGGCCATAGAAGAAAGGCAACGTCTTCGCCCGGGTCCCAGAGGATCGGCAGGGCATCGACTATCGAGTGTGAGAGCGCGCCAATGGCGAAGGCAACGCCGTACTCACCGCGGCTGTACCGGCGGGCAAGCAGGTAAAACCCAACCGACAGCGGCACCAAGATGAGCAGCGAGTGGGCGAGCGTTCGCCCGGTCGGAAGCACCCCGACGTACCACGCCAGTGGTTTGTCGACCAGATCGGGGAACTGACTGCCAAAGAGGAGAACGAGCACCGCCACACCCTCCGGCGGTGTATCGAACCGACTCCGCGTCGAGAGCGTATAACAGAGGTACGCAACGGCAGCGTGTCCGAGCGGCCACATATGCGTCAGGCTACCGAGCCAGGGGTAAAACGATTCCGAGTCCTCGCTGCTCGCCCGGACTACCGCATCTCTTTCCTGCTGACAGCTCCTGCTCGAGGCCGATCACTCCCGTTCGAGATCGACATCGAGTGACTCGCGGTGAGCGTGGGTTCGCTCGAGGTAGCGTTCGACGTCGCCGGTGTGTTCGGTGGCGAGGAGTATCTCGAGTTTTCGCTCGAACTGCCGATCGGTGAGTTCGCCGGTCGCATAGCGCCGACGCAGGATCTCGAGGGCGTCTTCTTTTTTATTCTCGGTGACAACCGGCGAGGCGACCCCTGCCCGAAGCTCCATCCGGACGTGCTCGAGTAACTCGCCACCGAACAACAACAACAGGATTCCGACCATGACCGCGAGTCCGGTGTTGATCACGGCAAGGGCGAGGATGGTCACGAGAACCGCGACGACGGTGATCACCACCGCAGTCGTCGAAACCCGGAGTACGGGGGGCTGGTCGGCCATAGACGAACGTTCCACAACACCCCTAAAAAAGCCGTCTTGAATATGGTCGCCGGTGATACGTTTCTCCGGGCCGTTCGACCGGCCCGGTGTGATCGACGCGGTAGTATCATCCTCGCTTCCGTTGATCATGATTATCAATACGAAGGCCTAAAGTAATAACTCGACGTAGGCGAGTCGTATGCTCGAGTGTGTTATCGTCGGCGGCGGGATCCACGGCACCTATCTCACACAGCGGTTACTCGAGGAGACGGGACTCGACCGCGAGGCGGTGGCGATCGTCGACCCACACGAGCGGCTGCTAGAATCCTTTCGACGGAAAGCCCACGCCTGCGGGATGGAGTCGCTCCGGTCGACGTTCGTCCACCACGTCGGCACCGAGCCGTTCGGGCTCGAAGATTTCGCCGAGGCCCGCGACCGCGAGGACGAACTGCGTCCGCGGGCCGCCTATCCCCCGGCACCAACGCTTTCGCTCTTTCTTGATTATGCCGACTACGTGATCGATCGGAACGACCTCGAGACGCTCCATTTGCGGGCCGCCGTCGAGTCGATCGGGCTGGAAAAAGACGGGACAGTCAGCCTCGAGACCGACGCCTGCAAGCTGCGAGCCCGTTCCTGCGTGCTCGCAATCGGCCACGGTGGCCGGTACCGATATCCAGCGTGGGCAGCCGACGTCGACGGACTCACTCACGTCTGGGACGGCGAGTTCGACCCCGACGACGCTTCCGAAGAGACAATCGTCGTCGGTGGCGGCGTCACCGCAGCCCAGCTCGCAACCCATCTCACAGGCTCCACACAGACCACACTGCTTGCCCGCCACGACCTCGAGGCGGCGACCATCGAAGCCGACGCCCGCTGGATCAACTGGAATCACATCACCGACCGTCTCCACCGGCACCCACCCGGCTCGAAACGGCGACACGAGGTCGTCTGTGCGGCCAGAAACGACGGGACGATTCCCCCCGCGCTACTCGAGCGACTCGAGTCTGCGGTCGAAACCGGCGAACTGACGCGACAGACGGGGTCGGTTCGGTCGGCCCGCACCGTCGACGGCCGGGTTCGACTGTTGCTCGAAGAGGGTGGCTGTCTCTCGGCTGAGCAGGTCATGCTGGCAACCGGGTTCGAGCCCGTCCTCGAGCATCCGTTCGTCGAGCAGGTTGCCACGCGCTGTGGCCTCGAGCGCGGCTATCGCGGGATGCCGATCCTCGACGACGAGACCCTCTGCTGGCGCACCACCGAGGGTCGGGCGAGTCCGATCTACGTCAGCGGGGCGCTGGCTGTCGGCACTGTCGGCCCGCTTGCGGGCAACATCGCCGGTGCGCGGCGGGCCGCTGACCGGATCACGGACGCCATCGATCACGGTCGGCCAGCCCAACCCATCTCGCAGGCGAGTATCTCTCAGAACGCATAGCACAGGCCCCCGTGCGCGGTATCCACGAACGTGTAACACCGCGCCAAGGCGAAAGCGTTTTTGAGCATGCATGCGGGGGTTCGAGTAATGAGCGCCTACACCGCGACGGTGACCGTTCGACTCAAACACGGCGTCCTCGATCCCGAGGCCGAGACGACCAAACAGGCCCTACAGCGACTCGGATTCGAACTCGAGGGGCTTCGGTCGGCCGACCGGTTCGAGATCGACCTGGAGGCCGAATCGGCAGAAGTCGCCCACGAACGTGCAAGCGAGATGGCCGAACGACTGCTCGCGAACCCGACCATCCACGACTACGACGTGGAGGTCACAGACCGGTAGATGACCGTCTCTATCATCCGTTTTGGTGGGTCGAACTGCGACCGGGATGCAGAGCGTGCACTCGAGTATCTGGATATCGACGCCGAGATCGTCTGGCACGAGGATGGACTCCCCGAGGAGACGACGGGCATCGTCCTTCCGGGGGGCTTTTCCTATGGTGACTACCTCCGTGCCGGAGCGATGGCCGCCCGCTCGCCGATCATGGCGGAGGTTCGGGAGGCCGCAGCCGACGGCACCCCCGTGCTTGGCGTCTGCAACGGTGCACAGGTCGGCTGTGAGTCCGGGCTCACCCCCGGAGCGTTTACCACCAACCGGAGCGCCCGATTCCAGTGTGAACACGTTTACCTGCGCGTCGAGCGCGATGATACCCCCTGGACCGCTCACTACGAGGAAGGTGACGTCATCGAAGTTCCGATCGCCCACGGCGAGGGCCGGTATGAGATCGACGACGACCGACTCGAGGAACTCGAGGCCGACGACCGTATCCTCTTTCGGTACTGTGACGTCGAGGGCGAGACCGGCCCCGAGTCCAACCCGAACGGCTCGAAACACGACGTGGCAGGCGTGGTTGGCAAGCGTAAGACCGTCGCCGTCTTGATGCCCCACCCCGAGCGTGCAACACTCCCCGACGTTGGCCCAACCGATGGGCAGGAGATCCTTCGAGGCCTCGAGTCGGCCGGCGGCACCTGACTGTACTGTTATTTCCTCTGTATTATAGGAAATATAATATATTGTAAAGCGTCTGGTGTAGCGTGTGACTCGAATACCGATCCCGGAACGGTTCCGTTCCGACCAACGCCCTCCGATTCGAGTTCGAACCGTCGCCCTACTGGTCATCGTTGTGTGTCTCACGAGCGCTATCGGACCTGCCGTAACCGTCGGCGAGGCGGCTGATTCGAACGTAAACATCTCTTCGGCTTCCATCTCGCCGGAGACGCCAACGACCAGCGAGCAAGCGACGATCGACGTCGAGATTTCGAACCTCGAGAGTTCCAGCGGTCCGGTCGATGTCACCGACGTATACGTTCGAACCGCCGAAAGCGCAGAAACACACGAGCGGATCAGAAATGCCGGGTCAGTCGGTCCTGGCGGGTCGATGACAGTGCCCGTCCCAGTCACGTTTGAAACACCCGGCGAGCAGACGTTGACTGTCCACGCCGTTGTCGAAGACGAAAGCGGTGACCGCGAGACCTACGAGCATCCACTTTCGGTCGAGGTCGCCCCCTCGACGGTCAGAGCTGATCTCTCGGTAGACACCACGAACAGTTCGGAGACGACGGTTGAACTGACCAACTACGGAACCGTCGAGCTGACCGACGTGGATATCACGGCAGCGGTTGACAGCGAGGTCGTCGACACTGCCCCGACCCACGACGTCGACCCTGACTCGAGTCAGACGGCCACCTTCGACGCCGACACCCTGGGTGGCGAAGACGTCACGTTCACCGCTGGCTACGAGGCCGATGGAAGTGATCACGAAACCGAAACGACTCAGCGTGTCGATCGACCCATCGACGGTGAGATCCAGCTGACGAGCGTCGAAACGACCCAGACCGGCTCTGACGTGGCGATTAGCGGTGACGCAGCAAACGTTGGCGGGACGGACGCCGACTCGGTTCTCGTTCGTGTTCCCGACGGCGACGACATCGAGCCCACGTCTCCGTCCGGAGAGTACTTCATCGGACCGATCGACGGCGGCGAGTTCGCCACCTTCGAACTGACCGCAGCGCTCGAGTCGAACGTCTCTTCGATTCCGGTTGAGATGCAGTACATCGTCGACGACGAACGTGTGACGAGTACACAGACGGTCGACCTCGACGCCGCAGGTGGGGCCGTCGCCGGCGTCGACGAACCGGCAGCCGCCGCCCAGGCCGAAGAGCCGAAACCCGACTCACCCGGGCTAGTCAGCCGACTTCCGCTCGGATTGCTCGTCGGTGTCCTCGCAATCTCCGGAATCGCCTACTACGTCTGGAACCGCGAATGAGCGTTATCGAACTCGAGTCGGTGAGCAAGCGGTATGAGACCGGCGGCGAGGTCGTCGACGCACTCGACTGTGTCGACTTCGCGGCCGCTCGCGGTGAAATGGTCACCGTGATCGGTCCCTCAGGTTCCGGAAAGAGCACCATGCTCAACATGATCGGCCTGCTCGATACGCCGACTGATGGACGGGTCCGTCTCGACAGGCAAGACGTGACCGACTGTACGGCCGACGAACTCACCGAACAGCGCCGGTCAACGATCGGGTTCGTCTTTCAAGACTTTCACTTACTCCCGATGCTTTCAGCGACTGAGAACGTCGAACTGCCCTCGATGTGGGACACCTCGGTCGATCGCCGTGAGCGTGCGGAGACGCTTCTCCGGCGGGTCGGCCTCGGTGACCGCCTCGAACACACCCCCGATGAACTCTCGGGTGGCCAACGCCAGCGCGTCGCCATCGCTCGCTCGTTGATTAACGAACCGGATATCCTGCTGGCAGACGAGCCAACCGGGAACCTAGATCAGGAGACCGGGCGGACGATTCTCGAAGAACTCACCCGACTCAAAACCGACGAAGACGTCGCGATCGTTTCCGTCACCCACGACGAGCAGATGCTCGAGTACGCAGACCGGGTCGTTCGAATCGTCGACGGGGTGATCGAATAATGAGGGTCTCGAGTCTGTTTCGGCGGGTTCCGAGCGTGCTGATGGCGTGGCGCAATCTCGGCCGAAGCCGGGTTCGGACGGCGCTTGCGACACTCGGGATCGTCATCGGCGTGGTTGCCATCGCCTCGCTCGGCATGGCGGGGGCGGCCTTACAACAGCAAGCAACCGCCGACCTCGAGGGCATCGCCAACGAGGTGCAGATCACCGTCGGCGAGGACAACGATGCTGGCGGCATTGAACCCGAAGACGTCGACGACATCCGCAGCCTTTCGACCGGTGCCGAGGTCGTCCCCGAACAGTCAAATCACACGACCCTTGCGTCACGGGATGGCCAGGAGATGCCTGTCAGCGTGACCGGCGTAACCGAGGCGAACGTACTGTACGACGGTGCAGACGGCGAGTTGCCCGACCGACTTCGATCGGGGGCGTTGCTCACCGACGAGACAGCCGACCAACTCGGACTCGAGCCCGGCGATCCGATCGAATTCGATGGCCAACTCTATCGGCTTGAGGGGTTGATCGAGACCGAGCAGGGCTTTCGGTTCGTGAACAACGAACTCGTCTTGCCACCGGAGGCACTCTCGAGTCAGACAGCGTACGACACCGTGACCGTCGTTGCTGACGACGGCGATGAGGCCCAACAGATTGCGTCGGCGATCAACGAGCGATTCAACGAGCCCGATGACGAACAGCTTCGGGTCGAAAGCTTCGCCGACACCCAGGATGAACTCGACTCCTTTATGACCACGCTCAATCTCGCGTTGCTCGGCATCGGGTCGATCTCACTCATTGTCGCGAGCGTTGCAATCTTGAACGTCATGCTAATGAGTACGATCGAGCGCCGCGGCGAGATTGGCGTCCTGCGTGCAGTCGGAATCCGTCGTGGAGAGGTTCTCCGAACGATACTCATCGAAGCGTTGCTCATCGGCGTTCTCGGCGGCCTTCTCGGCGCGCTCTGTTCGCTCGCTGTCGGCCTCCTGATCTTCCGGTTGCTGGTCGGCGATGCGATGGCCGTCTTCGGCTGGGCGAGTCTGCAGTATCTCGTTTATGGATTCGCCTTCGCCGTCGTCGCGAGTGTCCTAAGTGGGCTCTATCCGGCCTGGAAGGCCGCAAACGACCGACCAGTCGACGCACTCAGAGGTTAACACTCGACCCAGAGTGCAGTCGGCGACGCCGGATCACCATCGGCGCGTTTGACCGCTCGGTGGAGATCAAACGCCCGATATCGGTCGTCCTCGCACAGCCGATCAACCATCGCCGCCGGAATCGTCACCCGGCGACACTCCCCGCCGACGAACAGCCCACTCGGACCGAACGCAAACTCGAGTTCATATTGTGACACCTCGAGGCCGCGCTCGCAGACGACTGGATGGATAGCCTCGAGGGCGTCAGCAGCAAACTCGAGGGCGAACGCCGTCGATGGTGTGTCGGCCATTCCGAGGTCGATTCTTACCACCGGGATGAGTTGTTCGTCGTCGACCTCGAGCCGTCTAACCGTCGGCGACCGCTCGAGATGGGACGTCCGGCCGGCTGGCAACGCCGTGGCGAGTTGGTCGTCGAGTTCGTCGATAAGTTCGGCATGCTCATGCGAGCGCCACCGCCGACTGCCGACGATGGCAACGCCGACGAGTACTGCGACGACAGCGAGGGCAACGACCTCGAGCATCGACGAACCTTTCGTCTCGAGAACCGTGGTGGTTTCGGCGATGGGCCGGATCAGCCTCTCGTTGGCCGTCTACCGGTGGTAGATCGACCTTTCGGGGGACGGCGATTCCAAACGGTTTATGACCATCGGTTGATTACGCCGGCACATGGCGAAACAGCAGACCGAAGTTCGCGATCTCCAGGAAGGCAGCTACGTGATGATCGACGACGCCGCGTGTAAGATCGATTCGTACTCGACAGCCAAACCCGGAAAACACGGCAGCGCAAAGGCCCGTATCGACGCTCGAGGCGTCTTCGACGGCAAGAAACGCTCGCTCTCACAGCCCGTCGACGCCAAAATCTGGGTCCCGATTATCGACCGCAAACAGGGCCAGGTCGTCTCCGTCGATGGCGACGATATGCAGGTCATGGACTTAGAAACCTACGAGACGATCACGATGCGCATCCCCGAGGACGCCGACGTCTCCCCCGACGACGACATCGAGTACCTCGAGATGGACGCCCAGCGAAAGATCGTCTAATGTTCCCTGGGGCGGCAGATGGACGCGAGCGAGTGCCGGATGGCGCGAACTTCGTGGTCGTCGGTGCGCCCCTGGACGTCTCGACGACCTTTCAGCCGGGGACCCGATTTGGGCCCCGGCGCATCCGAACCTTTTCGGAACCGTTCGACGATTACGACCAGCGGACGGGCCAGCATTGTACCGACCTCGGCGTCATAGACCGTGGTGACGTCCGTGCCTGGGACGACGCCCGTGAGTACCTCGAGTGGCTTTCGGGCGAACTCCGTGAAGTCGTCTACAAAGACGCCGTCCCGCTCGTACTCGGGGGCGAACACACGGTCTCGCTTGCGGCGGTTCAGGCCGTCTCTCCCGAGGTCGTGGTCAGTCTCGACGCCCACCTCGATCTTCGAGACGAGTATGACGGCAACCCATACTCACACGCCTGTGTCATGCGCCGCGTACTCGAGGACGTCGACAGCGTCGAGGAACTGATCGTTGTCGGCGCTCGCGCGGGCAGTGAAGCCGAGTGGGCCCGTTCCGACGCCGAGGACGTCACCGTCGTTGCTCCCGAAGACGTCGGTGACCTATCGCTTGGAAAGCGACTCGAGGGCCGAGACAGCTACCTGAGCGTCGACATCGACGCCGCCGACCCTGCCTACGCGCCGGGAACGGGAACGACCGAGCCGTTCGGTCTCGAGCCGCGCGAACTGCGCGATATCGTCCGGGAGGGAGCCCCACACGCGAGCGGATTCGACGTCGTCGAAGTCAACGACCGCGACGATGGGCAAGCAGCTTCTCTCGCCGGGAAACTCCTGCGGGAGTTCGTCTACTCGAAGGCAGCCACCGGCTTCGTGACCGAGTGAGAAGTTACCGCATTCGGTACTCGGGGTGCCTGAAACGATTATCGCTGGCCGACGGCCCGACCGCTTTGTTCGTCGATCTCGAGTGCCCAGACGTTGGGGTGGGATTCGATCGTATCGCCTGCAAACAGCTCCGACTCGAAGGCGTTGTCAGTGAGCGCCTCGCGGGCGGTCTCCCACTGTTCTGGAGTGATTCGCTCGAGCGATCCCGTCACCATGACACTTCGCCAGCTGCCGTCGGGGTCGATATCGAAGGTGACGAAACTTGCGACCTCCGAGGTTTCGGCGTACGTCTCCTTTTTGAGTTGTTCGGAGTGGCCCACGAACAGAAAGTACAGCCGGTCGGCTCCATCGTAGCCAAACGAAAGCGGAACACCGTAGGGGACGCCATCGGCCCGCAGCGAGAGGACGCCGACGCCCTGTTCGGTCAGTAGCGTTGCTATTTCTGAATCGTTCATCTCCGAACCGAGAAGCGTTTCGACGGGTCCAGTCATGTTCGTACAATCATCTTGGAGAACTAAAATTTTGCCGAGGGAGTCCCAGGGACTGGGAACAGTAACCATAGTGATTCGTTACCGCCCCCAACGGAGATCAGCGACAATACGGATAAGAGCGGAACCTCTTTTTGCAGACCGGTCTAACCCCGTCTCATGGCCGAATCCGAGGTGGATCTTGAATCCGAGCAGTACGAGAAACATCGCGAGGCAGGCGAGATTTTAGCTCAGGTGCGCGAGGAGACCGCAGAACGCGTCGAGGTCGGGGTGAGCCACCTCGAGGTCGCCGAGTACGCCGAAGACCGGATCCGCGAGTTGGGCGCGAAACCGGCGTTTCCGGTCAACATCTCGATCGACGAGGAAGCCGCCCACGCGACACCCTCGATCGACGACGACGCCACCTTCGGCGAGGAGATGATCAACCTCGATATCGGTGTCCACGTCGATGGCTGGCTCGCCGATACTGCGATCACGGTCGACCTCTCGGGCAATCCTGAACTCGCCGAAGCCTCAGCGCAGGCTTTAGAGGCAGCGATCGATATCATCGAACCCGGCATCAACACGGCCGACATCGGTGCCGAGATCGAAGACGTCATCGACGGCTACGGCTACAACCCCGTCATCAACCTCACGGGCCACGGGCTTGGCCACTGGGAACAACACACAAGCCCAAACATTCCAAACCGGGCAGTCTCCCAGGGAACCACCCTCGAGGTCGGCGACGTCGTCGCAATCGAGCCCTTTGCGACTGACGGCGGCGGCAAAGTCAACGAGGGTGCAAAAGAGGAAATCTTCGCCCTAGAACGTGAGGGTGCTGTTCGCAACCGGCAGGCCCGCGCCGCACTCGAGCAGATCACCGACGAGTTCCGGACACTGCCGTTTGCGACGCGGTGGCTCGAGACCGATCGCGCGGAGATGGCCGTTCGCCGACTCAAACGCAACAACGTCTTGCATGGCTACCCGGTGCTCAAAGAAGACGACGGCTGTCTCGTCAGCCAGAAAGAACACACGATCATCATCACCGAGAGTGGCTGTGAAGTGACGACGGAGTGAGCTCCTGAACGAAAAGTGGAGCTATTCGACGTCTCGAGCCAGCCCATCCCGGAGGTCACGGCCGAAATAATACCCAAGCAACGATCCACCGACTCCGGCTGCGACACCGACCAACAACACGGCCTGCATCGATCCGGCAATGGCTAACATCGGGTCGGTAAGCAGCGCTGTTGCCCCGCCAGCGAGTGCGCCACCGGTCACCACCTCGAGATAGCGTCGCTTCGAGGTGAGCAGGCCAGCTAGAAATGCCAGGGTGAACACTCCGACAGGCCCGCCGGCGACGGGGATCACCGTGCTTCCGGCGAATATCCCGACACCGAACAAAAGGAGGAAGGCGAGAAACGCCTTCGGCGAGAAGAGTTCGCCTCTCGAGACCGACGGGCGAAATCGACTGAGTCGCGAGTCCGTCGTCTGGGACTGTTCGGCCGCCTGTGAGTCGTCGGTTTCGGCCGGACCCGGGGTCGTGTCGTGGTCGCGTTGTGTCTCGGGGCCGGCAGTGGTCTCGCCCGATAGCAACTCGTCGGTTTCGGCCAGGAGGTCCTCCGTCGAGTGGGGCTCTCGACTGCGGGTGACTTCATCCGAGCGGTCGCTCATAGGTCACATGAGGGTCGCCGACAGTATGGGTGTTTCCCATTCTCGAGGGCCGATAGTTCGGGTCGACGTGACGGTGGTTTATCACGATCGGCCGTGTACGGTCGGTGGTGAACGTCGAACTGATGAGTTTCGGGGTCGGCGCGCTCATCTGTGCCATCGCCCTGCTGTACGCCGCTCGAGCCCTCTATCCGCGACTCGACGTGCCCGAGGAGACGCTGGCGACGATTCGATTCCTGACGGCGATCATCATCGCGTTGCTTTCGCTTGCGGGGATTGGACTGGTCGGTGTCGGCGTTGTCGGCTAAAAAGCATGGCTTGAAGTTCGAGCCAGCATAATGCATCCGCATGAATCCAGGCGATCGCGTTCGCGTCGACCGTGCCGACCGCACGCTCGAAGGTGTCTTGGTTCCCTCGAGCGACGACGAGCAACTCGTCGTGAAACTCGAGGGTGGGTACAACGTCGGCGTCGACCGGGCCGAAGCTGACATCGAGGTACTGGCCGAGGACGTCTATGAAATCGATGGAACGGATTCGGTCGGGAGCGACGACGCAAGCGAAATCGAGTTCGACGACGACCTGCCAACGATCGCGCTCATTTCGACCGGCGGGACGATTGCATCGACCGTCGACTACCGCACCGGTGCGGTGACAGCCCAGTTCGACGCCGAAGACGTCCTGCGGGCGGTCCCCGATCTGGCAGGCCGAGCGAACTACCGTGGTCGGGTCGTCGCGAACATCCTCTCTGAGAACATGGAGCCGCCGATCTGGCAGGAACTCGCCGACGTCGTCTACGAGGAGATCGAAGCCGGTGCCGACGGCATCGTCGTCATGCACGGCACCGACACGATGCAGTATTCGGCCTCCGCACTATCTTTTATGCTCGAGACGCCGGTCCCGATCGTCTTCACCGGCAGCCAGCGCTCGGCGGATCGTCCCTCCTCGGATAACGTGATGAACGCCGTCTGTGCCGTCGAGGCTGCCAAAAGCGACTGCGCGGAGGTACTGGTCTGTATGCACGCAGACGAATCCGACGACGTCTGTGCGCTTCATCGCGGGACCCGGGTTCGCAAGAACCACACCTCCCGTCGCGACGCGTTCGAGACCGTCGGTGCAGCGCCGCTTGGAACTGTCGACTACGACAGCGAGGAAGTTACGTTCCGCCGGGCCTATCAGCCCCGAGACGCAGTCGAGTTGGCGACCGACCCCGACCTCGAGTCCGACGTCGAACTGCTGAAGTTCACGCCGGGAATGGATCCCACATTCCTCGACGTCGTCTCCGGTTCGGCCGGCCTGATCGTCGAAGGCACCGGCCTGGGCCACGTCCACACCGACCTCATCCCCCGACTCGAGGAACTCATAGACGACGGCACGACGGTCGTCATGACCAGCCAGTGTCTCGAGGGGCGGGTCTGTGACCGGGTGTACGATACCGGTCGGGACCTACTCGAGGCAGGCGTTATCGAAGCCGGCGACACCCTTCCCGGGACGGCGAAAGTCAAACTCATGTGGGCGCTTGCAAACAGCGACGACGT
>LKMM01000057.1 GCA_001563885.1 Natrialbaceae archaeon B1-Br10_E2g27 | reverse complement strand
CGTCATCGTCTTCGTGTGTCAGCCCCTCATCGTCGTCATCGTCACCGATCAGGCTGTCGTCGTCCGTCCGGTCATCGTCACCGATCAGGCTGTCATCTTCCGTCCGGTCATCGTCGCCGATCAGGCTGTCGTCGTCCGTCCGGTCATCGTCACCGATCAGGCTGTCGTCGTCCGTCCGGTCATCGTCACCGATCAGGCTGTCGTCGTCTTCGTGTGTCAGCCCATCATCGTCGTCATCGTCACCCATCAGATCGTCGTCGGTCTCCGTCCCAGAGCCAGTCGTCCCCACGCCGGCGCTGCCTGTCGTTTCAGATCCCATCCCCGGTTCGTCGCCGGGCATATCGCTTCCAGCGTCCGAACTCGTGTCCGTCGGCTCCCTCCCGGTGTCCGAACCGGCTCCAGCGAGGTCGCTCTCGAGGTGAACCGCGTCGTCGGTCACTTCTGCGACCGAATCGCCCTCGAGTGGGTAGGCGTCTGCGTCGGTTCCGCCCCAGCCGAGTTTGGCTTTGATCGTGTCTGCAATTCCGGGATCCGGTTCGACGTGGGCCGTGCCATGTTCGACAGCCGCGACGATGCCGACTTCCTCGTCGTTTGCGTTGATAACCGTCTTGCCGATGTCGTCGTCGGTAAACTCTGAAATCATTGCACATCGGACAAGGACAGCCCGGAGTACAATGCTGGTGCTTGCGCTTTCGTGTGTCTCGAACGTGGCGCTCTGTGAGACTATTGGCTTCCGAGCGATCAGTCCAACGCCATCGTCGGGGCTGTAGTTTCCTCTTCGGCCACGTTGAGCTCCGAGGTAACGAGCGCGCGGTAGGCCCGACGGAGTCGCTCCGAAAGCGCCTGGTGTGAGATATCGAGTTCTTCTGAAAGTTCCTGCATCGAGACTTCGCGTGGAATTTCGAAGTAGCCGTGGTCGATCGCCGCGACGAGCGTTTCGTACTGGCGAGGGGTCAGGCCACACTGGGAGTGGCTGTCCGCCGCCAGATCGTACAGCCGGACGATCGTCACCGACAGATCGTTCTCGACCAGCCGGTCGTACAGCGAACTTACACACTCGCGGTCGACGACGCGGACGCTGATGAGCCACGTCCCGCTCGACGCCGACGCCGAAAGAACGGTCCCGCCTTCCTCGAGAACGAGCTCGAAGATGTCGGCGGTGTCGGGATCGAACGTGATGTCGTAGAGCCACCGCGTTTCGTCGCTGCTGATCAACGAGTAGTCGGTGATCGCCGATGCCTCCTCTATTGCGTCTTCGACGTCGTCTTGGGAGGCCCCCGACAACCAGAGGCCGTGTCCGTCCGACGCGATGACCCGTTCCATCTCACAGGTGAGCGATGGAACCGCCTCGAAGAGTCCGCCTACCCCCGTTCCGTCGGCCGGGATTTCGATATCTGCGATGGATGTCATGTATTTCACAATATGGTACAACGACGAGTGCATTAACCGCACTTCCAACAGAATTAGAAGCGACGATAGCGACTATCGGCGGAGAAAAACTGTTCGATAGAACGGAGTGTCGGTTCAGAAAGAACTTCGAGATCAGGTCTCGAGAAAGGTTCGATCCTCGAGCGTGTGTATCGTCTCGAGCAGTGACTCTAAGTCGTCGTCGCCACGACCGACGATGTCGCCGCCGATGCGTTCGGGTTCCCGGTCGCCGACGAGGATTGTCGGGAGTCGTGCCTTTGTGAAGCCTTCGACGATGACGAGGTCATAACCGCGGCGCTCGAGGCGGGCGAGGGCGCTTAAGAGTGCCCGAATTTCGGGATCCTCGAGGAGGTCGTCGTCGGTCGTTCCCTCCGGTAGTGGCGGCGGATTCCGTTTGGCCCGGGTGCTGATGTCGAAGGTCAACCCGGGAGTGATTCCAACGACGGTTTCTGCACCCGCGGTCCGATGGCGGTGGGTGTCGGTATCCGGGGTGTCGATCTCGATGTCGTGATGGATCGATTTGACGGTCGCGACACGCTCGTCGCCCTCCTGAAGGCACTCGAGCAGTCGTTCTACGAGCGTCGTTTTCCCCGAGTCACTCGGCCCGGAAAGAGAGACGACTTTCATACCGACGAACTGTCACCGAGGAGTACCCGGCTTTCGGTTCCAGCAGGGATTGCACTCTGTGTCTCCTCGAGTCTCCCGTCTCGTCTACTTGCAGTCGTCGAAACCGAAGAACAACGTTTTTACTCGCGCTTGCGCTTCTGTGACTATGAGCGAACGCGAGGTGCTCGAGTTGCTTCGTGAGAACGCGCGATACTCCACGGCCGATATCGCGCGAATGACCGACCTCGAAGAGCCCGAGGTCGACGCCGTAATCGAGGAACTCGAGAGTGCAGGCGTCGTCCGTGGCTACAGGGCGGTCGTGGACTGGGACAAACTCGAGGACGAAAAGGTTCGTGCCGAAGTCGAGTTAAACGTCGAACTCGACCGCGAAACCGGCTACGGCGATATCGCAGAGCGCCTCGCACGATTCCCGCAGGTGAAAGCCCTGCGGCTTGTCAGCGGCGATTACGACTTCGATATGGAAGTCGAGGGCGACTCGATTCGTGAGGTGTCGATGTTCGTCAGCGAAAAGGTCGCGCCCGTCCCCGAGATTACCCAGACGGTCACTCACTACGTGATGACCTCCTACAAAGAACACGGGATCGAACTCGGCGACGGCGACGAAGACGACCGGCTGTCGTTTTCGCCATGACCTTCGACCTAGCAGACCGGGTCCAGACAGTGCCGCCGTCTGGCATCCGCCGATTCTTCGAAATCGCCGAAGAACGCGATGAGGTGATCTCGCTTGGGGTCGGTGAACCCGACTTCTCGACGCCGTGGGCCGCCAGAGACGCCGCCATCACCTCCTTAGAACAAGGAAAAACGTCCTATACGGCAAACCGCGGTCGCAAAGACCTGCGAGTGGCAATCGCAAACTATGTCACAGATCGATTCGATCTGGGCTACGATCCAGACGAAGAAATTATCGTCACAGCGGGTGCAAGCGAGGCCGTCGACCTCGCCTTCCGGGCGTTCGTCGATCCCGGCGAAACCGTCGCCATCGCCCAGCCATCGTACATCTCATACGAACCCGGGGTCATCTTCGCCGGCGGCGAGCCACTCGCGGTTCCGACACGCGAGGAAGACGAGTTTCGGCTCACCGTTTCGGCCCTCGAGCGCGCTGGCGCGTCCGAGGCAGACATGCTCGTGCTCTGTTATCCGAACAACCCGACAGGTGCGATCATGACTGAAGCCGACCTCGAGCCAGTCGCCGAGTTCGCCCGTGAACACGACCTGACCGTCCTTGCGGATGAAATTTACGCCGAACTCACCTACGAAGGCGAACATACCTCGATCGCGACGCTCCCGGGCATGCGCGAGCGGACGATCGTCTTCAATGGCTTCTCGAAGGCCCACGCGATGACCGGCCTCCGGCTTGGCTATGCACTTGGACCCGCCGATGCCATCGCCGCGATGAACAAAATTCACCAGTATACCATGCTATCTGCGCCGACGACCGCTCAGTATGCCGCCTTAGAGGCACTTTCAAGCTGTGGGTCAGACGTCCGTGAGATGGTCGACCAGTACGATCGACGACGTCGGTTTGTTCTCTCGCGGTTTCGCGAGATCGGCATGGACGTCTTCGAGGCCAAAGGCGCATTTTACTGTTTTCCCGAAGTTCCCGCCGGCCTCACTGCCGAGGAGTTCGCCGAAGGCGTGTTGCGCGAGCAGGGTGTCGCTGTGGTTCCAGGCGACGTCTTCGGCGCGGGCGGCGAGGGTCATCTCCGGGTCTCCTATGCCACCGGCCTGTCGGACTTACGCGAGGCACTGACCCGGATCGAAGCGTTCGTCGACGAACGGACGTAATCGAAACCGCGGTCGCTTTCGTCCAAAACACTCACAAACGCGGCCGCCAGCGTTCAAAACGCCCGGGACTGTTGCTGAGTTCTGTGTTCCCAGGTCCAGTTAGTACTGCTGGCCATGCCAACCAACACTCGTCGCCCGGGTGACGAGGCTCGTCACACAGACCCATCCAGTAGTGTGAGAACTATGTCAACAACAGCGGAGTAAAGTGAGCGCTCGACGACCTCCCAATATGGTTCGCGTACTCTCTGAGGCAGATATCGCCTCAGTGCTCGAACTCGAGACGTTGCTTCCCATCCTCGCCGACGCGTTCAAAAAGCAATATCGTGGCGAGGTCGAACGGCCCGAGCGGCCACACTATCCGATCGGGACGGGGCTCGACCCGGACGCGTCCGATGAGCCGACCGGCACCGGCCTCTGTATGCCAGCCTACCTCCACGGGGCAGCCTACGGTGTGACGAAACTCGTGACCGTCTGTGAGGATAACCCCGAACGTGGGTTGCCGACCGTCACCGCCCAGATCGCCGTCACCGACGCCGAAACCGGCCAGCCAGTCGGCTACCTCGCGGGCAACCACATCACCAACGCCCGAACCGGCTGTATCGGCGGCCTTGCAGTCCGCGAACTCGCGATCGACGGCCCCCTCGAGGTGGCGGTGATTGGCGCGGGCACACAGGCCCGCTGGCAGACGCGTGCCATCGCTGCGGCCGTCGGAACGGACCGCCTGAAGTCGATCCAAGTCTGGTCTCCCAGCGACTCCCGAAACGAGTGTGCAGCCGATCTCGAGGCCGAACTCGACGTACCTGTAACCCCCGTCTCGAGCCCACACGAAGCAGTCACCGACACATCGGTCGTCGTAACCGCGACGACGAGCACTGCGCCAGTGTTCCCCGGTGACGCCCTCGAGTCCGGAACGCTCGTCATCGCTGTCGGTGCCTACAGCGCTGAAATGCGTGAACTAGATGATGAGACGATCGACCGCGCGGCCCGGGTACTCGCAGATGTACCCGAAGCAGCTCGCGAGACGGGCGACCTCCGAGGCCACACGAGCCTCGAGATCAAGCCGTTTGGGGCCGTCTTCGATGGGGAACCGGGTCGGAAGTCAGGCGACGAAATCCTCGTCTTTGCAAGCGTCGGAACGGCAGTGCTCGATGCGGCAACAGCCGAATACGTCTTCGAACGGGCAATCGACTGCGACGCCGGGACGGTCGTCCCACACGAACAAATATAATCCGTGTTCGGTTCTCGACGACTTGGGCGGCAAAACCCGTCATACAGCTTTCTCATACTATATTAGTCACGACCGAGTGACGGTCGTCGGCCGCGACACTAAAATACGCCCTGCCCGAACAAGTCAAATAGTATCAATCGATGGCGTCACCGAGCCAGTCCTCCACCGACCGTACGGATCGGCGAGCCACTACCCGCGGGGGTGACCAGCCGTGACACTTCGATCAGTACCAGTCGTCGACCGGGTCACAGACGCCTTTTTCGCCCTGGATACGGACTTTCGGTTCACCTACCTCAACGACCAGGCCGAAGCCCTCCTCGAGCGGTCCCGCGGCGAGTTGATCGGTCGTGTCATGTGGGATGAGTTCCCCCAGACTGTCGAAACACAGTTTCCGAAGGGGTTTCACCGAGCGATGGACGAACAGGTCCCCGTCTCCTTTGAAATCTACCACACCCACGTCGAAACCTGGTTCGAAACTCGGGCCTATCCCTCCGAGAGCGGGCTCACCGTCTTCATGCGGGATATCACCGACCGCAAGGAACGTCAGACGACCCTTGCCCAGCACGCCGCCGTCGTCGAAGCGATCAACGACGGCATCTTTACACTCGATCCAAACCGCCGAATCGTCACCGTCAACAGCGCCCTCGAGCGATATCTCGGCACCGATTGTGCGGACGTCGTCGGAGAGCACGTCGAAGTCGTCCCCCAGCAAATCGGGATCGACGACGAGGACGCCGTCGAGTTCGGACGGGCGATAACCGACGTCGACCTCGGAACGGCCGACGCGCGACACCTCCAGGTGCCGTTTACCGACGCCCAAGGAATCGACCGGATGGGTGAGTTTCGTGTCGTCCCGGTCGAAGACCGGACGGCGACTGTCGCGGTAATCATCAGGGATACTACCGACCGGTACGAGTACGAACGCGTTGCCGCCTCCCTCCACGAAATCTCCCGCTGGCTACTCGAGTCAGACGATCCCGACGAGATCTGTGCGATTGCCGTCCACGCCGGGAGCGATCTGCTCGATCTGCCGATCAGCGGCGTCTGGCTGTTAGATTCCGAACAGGGCTATCTCGATCCCGTCGCCGGCACCGCAGGTGCACACGACGAGTTCGGAGGGCTGCCCCGGTTTTACCAGGGTGAGGGACTCATCTGGGACGTCTTCGAATCCGGCGACGTCCGTCGCTTCGACGACCTGCAGAACACGGCCGGACTGGCCAACCCGGATACTCCCCTTCGGTCAGAAATCATCGCCCCAATCGGCACCCACGGCGTATTGATGACCGGCTCGTTCGAGGCCAACCGCTTCGACGAAACTGACGTCGAACTCATCTCGACGCTCGTCGAAAACACCCGCGCTGCACTCGACCGGGCCGAACGCGAACGCGTCCTCCGAGAACGAACCGCCGAACTCGAGCGCCAGACCGACCGCCTCGAAGGCGTCGCGACCGTCCTTTCGAACGATCTGAAAACACAGCTCGAGGCAGTCGGCGACGCTTTCGAGGATAACGACGACAGCGAGTTCCAGTTTCCCCTCTCGGTCGACTCCGTCGAAACGACCCTCGACAGAGCAGAACGACTCGTCGACGACGTCCGAGAGTTCGCCCGAAACGCTACCGCCGTCCGGACGAGAAGCCGGATCAGACTCGAAGAGGCACTCGAGCAAGCCCTCGACAACTCCCGACTCGATTCTGCACGCGTCACCCTCGAGCAGGGTGCGGTTCTCAGAGCCGACCCCGAACGATTCGTCAATCTGCTCGAGACGACGTTCGACGATATCGAATCGCGGTCTGCCGGCGGCGTCTCGGTGTCTGTCGACTTGTTGGGCGGCGATGACGTTCGCCCACGAGGGTTCGTCGTCGAAGACGACGCTGCCGCCACACCGCAGTCGCCACACGAACGGCTGGTCGATCCAACGAACGATCACAACGTAATGGGTGGACTCGGCCTCGCGCTCGTCCGAGCAATCGCGGAAGCCCACGACTGGACGTTTTCGATTCACACCACAGAGCGTACTCGTATCGAGATCAGCGACATAACAACCCTCGAAGCACAAACGCAGTAGCCGACTACCGGCCGAAATCACGACACAGCTGTTTGTAATCGCCCCGTTCGAAAATCTCTCTGGCAGTTTCGTCGACTTGGGCACGCAAGACGGCGAGTTCGTCTTCGAGCCGTGCATACTCCTGGCTCGTCTTCAACTCGGCGTCTGACTTTTTGGCATCGAGCAACGTCTTTTTCGCGGCGAGTGAAAAGAATCGCTGGACCTGCTCGTCGTATGCCGACCGGCGCTCGAGTCGCTCGACAACCTCGATCAGTTCGGCCTCCGAAACTGGCTTGACGATGTAATCGTCGAACCCCATACCGATGATGTCGAAATCCGGGTTGATCGCCGTCACCATCGCCACACGACAGTCGAGTTTCCGTTCCCGAATCGTATCCAACACCGTATCACCGGACAACCCCGGCATCCGCCGGTCCAACAGCACGATATCGATACTCTCATCGATCGACGCCAATGCCTCACTTCCCGTGTAGACGGCCGTCGGGTCACAGACGTCTTCGAGCCACTGGACGTACAGGTCGGCGAGATCCGACTCGTCTTCGACGACGAGCACTGAGGGAGTATCCATACCCATCGACGAGTTCCTCAAGCGTCTGGTTTGAGACTGGAGGCCGAACTTACATCAATATATCGGCACTGTAGCAGACACGAGAAACCAACGGTTACTCGAGTTCTGAGGCAATCGTCGAGCGATGGTCACGAATTGCCGTCGCGTCGGTCTCGACCGTCTCCCCATCGAGGTCGATCTCGAGATGGCCGCCCTCCGTTGGCGTCCCGAGTGAGACAACCGGGGCGACACCGTCGAACGCGTCGGCGACGCTCTCTGGGTCCGTCGTCGCGATGAGCGCTCGACCCGGCTGTTCGGCAAACAGGGCAGCCACCGGCTCGGCGTCCGAAAGCGGGATCGACACCTCGAGGCCCACCTCGTCGGTCACCATCTCGGCGAGCGCGACTGCGAGCCCACCGTGGCTGACGTCGTGAACTGCACGCGTCGACGCCTCGTTGGCGACGGCCCCAAGCGTGTCGACGAACGCAGCCGGATCCTCGGGCAACGCCGGGAACCGATCGCTGCCGCCGAACTGGGCGAGATACTCAGAGCCACCCAGGCGAACGTCACCCGACTCGAGACCACCATCGCCAACGAGCAGGAGTTCGCCTTCAGCTTCCGGTATCGACAGCGGCGGTGCGTCGTAGCCGGCTTTCGTCCCAACGAGGGCAAGCGTCGGCGTCGGCGGAATCGGCCCTGTCACCGAGTCGTTGTACAGTGAGACGTTTCCACCGACGACCGGCGTCTCGAGGGTCGAACACATATCAGCAAGCCCGTCGACGATTCCCCGAAAGCCGCCGTAGACGTCGGGCTTTTCGGGGTTGCCACCGTTGAGACAGTCGACTGCAGCAAGCGGCGTTGCTCCTTTCGCCGCGACGTTCGTCGCGTTCTCTAAAGCGATTGCACGTGCTCCCTCATACGGCGCGACGGACGTCCAGTTTGGCGCTGCACCCGCCGAGATGGCCAGCCCAGTCTCGTTTTCGCGAACCGCGATGATTGCTGCATCATCACCCGGGCCGACACTCGTACGCACACCGACCTCGTGGTCGTACTGGCGATACACCCACGCTTTCGAGGCCGTGTTCGGACTCGAGACGACCGCCTCGAAGGCCGCCTGAATATCGGCGTCGGGCAGGTCAGTCTCCGGTTCGACCGGTTCGTCGGCTGGCAGGTCGTTCATCGGTGCCCCCTCACCGAGGAAGTGTGCATCCACGTCGACGACCGTCTCACCTTCGAACGTACAGACGTAGTTGCCGTCGGTCACCTCACCGATGACCGAACAGCCAAGATCGAAGCGGGCTGCAATTTCGGCGACGCGATCTGTATTCTCGGGAGTCACTTCATAGCACATCCGCTCTTGGGACTCGGCGAGCAAGATTTCTAAGGCGTTCATATTCGGCTCGCGCTGGTGGACGGCCTCGAGGTCGATGTGTGCGCCGAGGCCACCTTTGGCGACGAGTTCAGACGAGGCCCCGCCGAGGCCGGCCGCCCCGAGGTCGCGGGCCGATTCGATCAGTCCCTCCTCGATCATGACCTCGTTGGCCTCTATCAGGAGTTTTTCTGCATATGGATCGCCAACCTGGACCGCGGGTCGGTCTTCGGTTTCGGCGTCTTCGGCTAAGTCCTCGCTTGCGAAACTCGCGCCACCTAACCCATCGCGGCCAGTGGCGTTACCGACGAGGACGAGTTTGTTGCCCGGCTGCTGGGCTTCGGCGGTGACGAGGCGGTCCTCGTCGGTGAGCCCGACACAGGCGACGTTCACCAGCGGGTTGCCCTCGTAATCGGGGTGGAAATCGACGCTGCCCGCGACCGTGGGGACACCGATACAGTTGCCATAATGGCTGATCCCCTCGACGACCCCCTCGAAGAGGTACTTCGAGTGCTCGCGGTCGAACTCACCGAAATACAGCGAGTCCGCAAGCGCAATCGGATAGGCCCCCATCGACAGCGTATCCCGGACGATGCCGCCGACACCCGTCGCCGCGCCGTCGAACGGATCGACGTATGAAGGATGGTTGTGGCTCTCGATCCCCATCGTCACGTAGGTGTCACTTGGCTCACCCGTCTCGGGATCCGGCAGCGCAACGACCGCCGCATCGTCACCCGGCCCGATGACGACCTGCTCGCCCTCGCTGTCGAAGGCAGCAAGGAGGGGTCTCGAGGACCGATAGGCACAGTGTTCACTCCAGAGATTCTCGAACAGCGCCGCCTCGGCCGGAGTTGGCTCCCGGCCGATTTCCTCGACGACGAGTTCGTGGTCCGAATCGGCTAAACTCATTCATGTTGGTGGTGGAAGTCGGGTAGTAAATGGGTTTCCATACACACGTTCGTGAATTGGTGCTATACCCGATCGAACCGGCGCTCGTGGGGTGCCAAAAGCGGTGCGTTCTGAACGTCTCTGTGACCTCGAGGTCGCGACTAGTGCTTTGGCAAGCCTGAACTGATGGGTCGAACCAGTCGGCGGGTGTCGGTTCGACGCATCAGTCGACGCTTGGCAGAGTACTAGATCACCACGACCTCGAGGCCGTCACTCGAACAGAGTGATCCCCAAATCGTCACTCGAGGACGGTAACCTCGAGTGGCTCACTTTCGACGATGACGCGATAGCCACAGTACTCGAAGCAGACGGTCACGTCCGCGTCGGACTCGAGCAACGCGGTGAGTGCCTCGGAGTCGATGGTCTCGTACATCGGTGGCAACGCCAACACGTCACAGCCCTCACGGGCCGCAATACGTTCTGATACCACGGCAACGACTGATGTCATCGTCCTCACTTACTTTGGGTTGTGTTGGGTGGTTGTACAGCGTCGTGGCGAACTGTGACTCACAGGCCGGACACCGAGTCGGCCCATCAGTCGGGTCTACAGGCACGTCAGTGCCACACTCACAGTGTATTATCAGTGTCATAGGTGGATCGATAT
>LKMM01000056.1 GCA_001563885.1 Natrialbaceae archaeon B1-Br10_E2g27 | reverse complement strand
CTGGTCGAACTGTCGACCCACCAGGGCTATGGCTCGGCCGACGAGACGGACTTTCTCAAACCCAACCAGCAGTTTCCCTCCGTCGACGGTAAACGCTCCGTACAGGTGTATCTCGCGCGGATGCGGGAAGCCTTAGAGGATTATGAAAGCGTCGCGGGTGATGTCCACTCCGAGGATTTCGCCTTCGCACCGTTCCACACGCCGTTCCCGGGGATGGTCCGCAAGGCGGCCTTGCTCGCCTATCGCCACGTCACCCGCGATACGGCGATCGAAGACGAACTCGCAGAGGAGATCGGCCGCCAGCCTCGAGCCGAGGCGTTCGACGACGAGCAGTCCTATCACGACGCCGTCCGCGAGTATATGGACGCATTGAAAGACACAGACCAGTATAGGGAGTGGTACGCCGAGACGATCGACCCCACGCTGAAAATCTCTCGAGAGGTCGGGAACTGGTACACTGGCTCGGTACACATTGCCCGCGCGAGCGCGCTCAAACACGCCTTAGAGGATGGTCGCGATATGGCTGGGGAGACGCTTTTGGTCGGCTCTTATGGCAGCGGCGCACAGGCCGAAATTCACGCCGAGACGGTCTGTGAGGGCTGGGAAGCCGAAATAGAGGCGCTAAACGTCGACGAACAGCTCGAGGCCCGCTACGATCTGAGCTGGACGGAGTACGAGACGGTTCATGACGTCCACAACCACGAGATGGACGTCGATTTAGAGGAGTTCACTGCCCCAACCGAAGAGTTCGTCTTCGACGGCTGGGGACGGATGGGCGAACGGAAGTACCGATACGTCGAGTAACCACTACCCCGAGAGGCGAAACCGATTAGCTCCTCGAGTAACTAGCTCGCGTATGGGAATTCGAGAACCGAACCCGAACACAAAATTAGTCGATTACGTACATTGAGATAGCAATGGATCCGCTCACGCTGTTCGGTGTCGACGTCGTGTTGTTCTTTCTTATTGGGCTGTTAGCCGGGGCACACTGTATTGGGATGTGTGGGCCGCTCGTGACGATTTACTCGAACCGGATGGAGCCCGATGATGGCGTCGGCACCGACGGCGGAGTCGTGACGAACTCCGGTCGGGGGCATTTGACACCCTACGCGGTTCGCCAGCACACGCTGTTCAATCTGGGTCGGACGGCAAGTTACACCCTGATCGGGGCGGCGTTCGGTGCCCTCGGTGGGGTGGTGTTCGTGACGACAGAGCAGTTGACGCCGCTGGTCGACGTTCTGCGTGGGGCGCTTGGATTACTCGTCGGCGGGTTCGTCATCGTCACTGGCGTGTACTATGTATTCGGGCGGACGACCGGCGGGTTCTCGGTCCCCGGCGCGAGTCGGGTGACGGGCTTGCTCACCGGCTACGTCGACCGACTCGCGAAGGGACCAGGAATCGTCGGCCTCGGCGCGTTACATGGGTTGTTACCCTGTCCGGTCCTCTATCCGGCGTTTCTCTATGCCTTCGTGATCGGTTCACCAACCGGCGGGGCGCTGGCGCTTTTGGCGCTTGGGCTGGGGACGATTCCTGCCGTTTTCGCCTACGGGACGCTTCTCGAGAGCGTCAACGTCACACAACAACGTCGGGTTCACCGTCTACTCGGGGTCGCGTTCATCGTTCTGGGGTATGCCCTGTTTGCCCACGGGCTGTTGGAACTGGGCATCGACCTCCCGCATCCGCATCTGCCGTTTTACGATGGGATCGATGTCCCAGGAGTTGACACCGGCCACGACCACTAATACTTCGTCAAGCGTCGACTGATGAGTGAAACCGAGTACGGTTGAGGTGGTTTACGCATCAATCGACGCACGGAAGCTACTATACAGTGGCTACGATAGCTCGCCGACACCATCACGCTAATGCCGACGCGTCCCCTCGATTGGGTAACGAGACGCAACGCAGCGTCGACACCACTGAACACTTCCCGATGACCGACGGCGAATCCGACACTGGCTGTACGCTGTGTGAGCTTCCGGTCGAAAACAGCGGCGTCTCCGCCGATGGCAACGATTTTTGCTGTGTCGGCTGTCGCGACGTCTATGACGTCCTCGGCGACATAGAGGATATCGACGCCGAAGACGTTAGAGCGACTCGAGCCGACGACACCGATGAGTACGAACGGCCGGCCGGCTACGAGACGACGTATCTCGAGGTCGACGGGATGTACTGTACGACCTGCGAGGCGTTTATCGAATCCGTCGCGACGGCCGAGGATGGCGTCAGCCGGGTTGACTCGAGTTACGTCACGGAGACGGTTCGGATCGATCACGACGCTGATGCAGTCTCCATCGAGGAGATAAAAGAGACGATTAGCGGGCTGGGCTACAGCGCCTACGATAGAGACGACGCCTTCAGCCGCCGGCAGGCAGACAACTGGGAGATGGCTCGGGTTGCCGTCGGCGTGATGATGGGGATGATGGTGATGCTCCAGTACGTCGTCATCATCTATCCGACCTACTTCGGGGCGTGGTTTTACGACGAGCGGACGATGGAGTTTTTCGAGGCGACGCTTGCGAGCGATCTGGCGACGCCGTTTTATCTCGGTATCGGTGCGCTGACGACGATCATCCTTGCGGTGACGGGCAAACCCATCTTGCAAGGGGCCTACGTCGGGATCAAAACCCGGTCGCCGAATATGGATTTACTCGTAGCGATCGCCGCGGTCAGCGCCTGGGCCTACAGCACGCTCTCGATTGCCGTTTCCGGCCCGCATATTTACTATGACGTCACCGTTGCGATCATCGTTATCGTCACCATCGGCGGCTACTACGAGTCGACGCTGAAAGACGAAGCCCTAGAGCGGTTGTCCGATCTGACGAACGTCCAGGTCAATTCGGCCCGCCGACTCGTCGACGGCGACCACGAGGACGTCCAGATCGACGAGTTAGCGCCTGGCGACCGAGTCGTCGTCCGCGCGGGTGAACGGGTCCCAATCGACGGCAAGGTGGTCGACGGCGAAGCAGCAGTCGACGAGGCAGTCGTCACTGGCGAATCCCTACCTGTCACCAAGGCTGCAGGCAACAGGGTCATCGGCGGCTCGATGGTCGAAGACGGCGCGGTCACGATCCGTGTCGGCGAGGATGCCACGAGTACGCTCGACCGAATTACGGAACTCGTCTGGGACTTACAGAGTTCGAGCCACGGCATCCAGAAACTCGCGGACAAACTGGCGACGATTTTCGTCCCGCTCGTGCTCGTCCTCGCAGTGGTCGTCACTGTCGTCTACCTCGCCTCTGGCGCGGGGATCGCTGCCGCCTTGCTCGTTGGCCTCACCGTCTTGATCGTCTCCTGTCCCTGTGCGCTCGGGCTGGCGACACCGCTTGCAGTCGCGGCCGGGATTCGTGACGCCCTCGAGCAATCGATCGTGGTCTTCGACGACAGCGTCTTCGAACGTCTGCGGGATGCCGATACCGTCGTCTTCGATAAGACCGGAACCCTGACCACCGGCGAGATGACCGTCGTCGAGACCGACTGCGAGCCAGACCTGATAGAACAGGCTGCCGTCCTCGAGGCACACTCCGCCCATCCGATCGGGACGGCGATTGCAGAACTGGCCTCAAGTGACGCAGAACCCGACGGACAGACGGGAGTCGTCGCGGACGGTGGGACACTCGAGGCGACTGCCGACATCGAGGCTGAATCGAAGACCGGGAAAGATAATACCGACGTGGCCGATGCCGATTCCCGTCTCGAGGCCTTCGAGAGCTACCGAAACGGCGTCTACGGTGTCGTCGACGGCGATGAAGTACTCGTGGGCCACCCGGATCTGTTCGCCGATTATGGCTGGGCGGTTCCCGACGGGCTCGAGGCCGACGTTCGCAAGCGGCGTGAGACCGGTCGAGTGCCCGTCGCAGTCGGGCGAAACGGGATGGCATCCGGCGTGATCGTCGTCGGCGACGAACTTCGCGAGGGCTGGGAAGAGACGATTTCTGCGATCGACGACGCTGGTGCGGATGTCGTCGTGCTCACCGGTGACGACGAACGCGCGACCGACCGACTGTCCGAGCAGGATGCAATCGGTCAGGTCTTTGCGGGCGTCCCGCCGGAGGGGAAAGCCGAAACGATCGATCGGCTCTCCAGCCAGGGCCTGACCGTGATGGTCGGTGACGGAACGAACGACGCGCCCGCACTCGCGGCGGCCGACCTCGGCATCGCCCTCGGTGGTGGCACGGCGATGGCAGCCGACGCTGCTGACGTTGCACTCGTCGACGACAACCTCGAGTCGGTCGAGACGGTCTTCGACCTCGCCCGGGCGACCGACCGACGAGTCAAGGGCAACATCGGCTGGGCGTTCTGTTACAACGGCATTGCGATCCCGCTTGCAATCACTGGCCTGCTCAACCCGCTGTTTGCCGCACTGGCGATGGCCGCAAGCAGTACCCTCGTCGTCACGAACTCTTCGCGGTCGCTGCTTGAAGGCTGACCAACCAGTTCGGATGTCTTCGGTTGTGTAAAAATGGTTGGATACCGCACAGGTCGAGGAGAGTCAACGGAGTAATACCTCCGAATGGCGTAGCAACCTCATGGCCGATCGACTCGAGGGCTCGTCGTGGGAGTCAGAGCGAAGTGCGCTGACCGCTCTCGCGGTCGTCGCCGGCGTGCTCGCTTTCTTTGTCGCCGTTCCGTACCTCCAGTATGTCTTGCTCGGTGTGGTGTTAGCGTACATCCTCGCGCCGGCACAGCGTCGACTCGAGGCCCACGTCGGTTCGATGGTGGCTGCGCTCGTGCTCGTCATCGTCGCCATTCTGGCCATCTTGTTGCCGCTCGCGTACGTGCTTGCAATTGCGCTCCGAGAAGCACTCGAGGTCGCAAACGCGGTCCAGGAAGGAAATCTCGGGATCGAGGCGATCGAATCCTGGATCGCAGAAACCGGCTATGCGGTCGATCTCGTCGACCTCTATGGGGCCTACGAGGAGCCAATCGGAACCGGGATCCAGGGGCTTGCGACATCGGCGATGGAGTTCGTCAGCGGCGTTCCTGCAATCCTGATTGGGCTGACGGTCACGTTGTTCGTTCTCTTTGCGTTGCTTCGAGATGGGGACCGACTGATCGCGTGGTCGTACACTGTCGTCCCGTTCGAGGACCGTGTCCAGCGAGAACTGTACGAAAATCTCGATCAGTTGATGTGGGCATCCGTCGTCGGGAACGTCGTCGTTGCCGGCATTCAGGCCGTGCTGTTAGGTGCCGGCCTCGCAGTGTTGGGGGTTCCCGCGGTGGTCTTTCTGACTGTGGCGACGTTCGTCCTCGCGTTGCTTCCCCTCGTCGGAGCGTTTGGCGTCTGGATTCCCGTTGCGCTCTATTTGCTCGTGGTCGGCGAACCGATCACCGCGGCGATTCTCGTCGCCTACGGTTCGCTGGTCAGCGCCTCCGACACCTATCTCCGACCGGCGCTGATCGGTCGAACTAGCGCGTTCAATTCCGCCATCGTCGTCGTGGGCATCTTTGGTGGCCTCGTCGTCTTCGGCGCTGTTGGCCTCTTTATCGGCCCGGTCGTCCTCGGCGGCGCAAAACTTACGCTCGATGTGGTTGCACGCGAACGGAATCGGTCGGATCCGAGCGCCGAACTCGAGCGCGCGGCGGATCCGGCGGTCGACACCGATCCGGACACAGGCGTCCGCGAGGAGGGCCCAGTCGAGGCGCTCGAGGCGGAATCCGAGGGCGACCAGTCTGTAGACTCTGAGACCGAGGCTGACTCAGGTAACGAGACCGTGACCGACCACGATGATCCGGAATCAGTCCCCGATGATTCGACGATCTCAGACGGATCGCCGGAGCCTGAATCGACACGACAGGATGGAGCCGGCGTCAGCGATTCCGACTCGCCCGCCGGCGGATAGATCTCGAGTTCGGAAATGCCAGCCGAAACCGGGTGAAACTGACTCGAACAAGTGCGTTAATTAGCTTCCAGTAACAAGATGTGATATCATGATGCGAATAGATTGCCAGTCGTCAGAAAAGCTAGCTATAGAGCCGTCGCCGGTCGGCGACGGGTACTGACCATGTCCGGGTCCCAGCCAGGAGGAAGCCCGTATGCACCGCATACGATAGAACAACGGGCTACGATGCTCGAGGCAGTTGGTGTCGACGCTGTCGAGGACCTCTTCGATATTCCCTCCGATATTCGGTTTGATGATACTTTTGGCATCGACGCCCGTACTGAACGAGAGACGAGACGGCTGGTTCGATCGATTCTCGAGCGAAACGACGACCTGACCGAACTGCTCGGCCGTGGCCACTACGGCTACTACGTGCCATCGCTGGTTGATCACCTCGCCGACCGGGCGGAGTTTCTCACCTCCTATACGCAGTATCAACCCGAGATTTCACAGGGATTCCTGCAAGCCTTATTCGAGTACCAGTCGCTTTTGGTCGAGCTTACTGGGTTAGAAATCGCTAACTGCTCGATGTACGACGCGGCGACCGCCCTCGGGGAGGCGGCGACGCTCGCCGAACGGGTTCGTGAGACGAGTGGCCACCGTGTGCTCGTCCCCGACCTCATTCGGGAGGGGCGAGACGGGACACTCGCAAACTACGTCGCTGGCACCGATCTGGTCGTCGAAACTTACCCCACCGACGACGCGAACGTCGACCGTGAGGCCATAACCGAACTGGTCGACGACGACGTCGTCATGCTCTACGTCGAAAACCCCACTGTCCGCGGAACGATTGAAGAGGGCCTCGAGTGGCTTGGTGAGCTTACGGCCGAAAACGACGCGCTTTTCGTTCTCGGTTCGGATCCGATCGCACTCTCGCTGCTTCAGCGTCCCGCGGACGTCGGTGCAGATGTCGTCGTCGGCGATGCGAGCGTGCTGGGGCTGCCGACGAGTTACGGGATGGGACTTGGCCTCTTTGCGACCCGCGAGCGATTCCTCCGCCAGGTTCCCGGCCGACTGGTCGGGGCAAGCGAAGACGATACCGGTCGCCGTGCCTACACCCTCACCCTCCAGACGCGCGAACAGCACATCCGTCGTGAGCGGGCAACGAGTAACATCTGTACGAACCAGGCCTGGGTCGCGCTGCGAACGGCGATCCACGCCGCGGTCCTCGGTCCGACCGGCATGGTCGAACTCGCACGTCGTGATGTCACTCGCGCCGAGAACCTCGCTGGGCGAGTCGACGACCTCGTCGGCACCAAAGCGCCCGTCCACGACCGCCACCATCTCCGAGAGTTCGTCGCCCACGTCGACCAGCCCGCAGCGGCCGTTGCAGACGACCTCGAAGAACGCGGCTTTGCAGTCCACGTCGTCGGCGACCACGAGATACAGGTCTGTGTCGCCGGCGCGACCGACGGCGAACTCGATGCCTTCGTCGACACACTCGAGGTGGTGGTTCGATGAGCAACGAACCCCTCGGGTTGGCTCCCGACGACGACGAGCCAACCGCCGACACGGCGGCTGGCTACGACCAGGCCCGTTACGTCGACAACGGCCAGTACGAGCCACTTCTCGCCGAAAAGGATCTCACCCGTGTCCGCATCGGTGAGACCGTCTCTTCGACCGACGGAACGAATGCGGAAGGCGACACCACCCACGTCGACTCGCCGTTGCCCGAGGAGTTGACGCGGGACGCCCTCGAGTTGCCGGAACTTTCCGAACCCGAACTGGCACGTCATTACACCCGACTCTCGCAGATGATCTACGGGATCGACAGCGGTCCGTACCCACTGGGGTCGTGTACGATGAAGTACAACCCCAAATTCACAGAAGACGTCGCTGCACTCCCGACAGCCGCCGTCCATCCCGACCGATCGGAGCGTTCGCTGCAGGGGACCCTCGAGTTGCTCTACCGGCTTCAAGAGTACCTCGGTCGGATCGGTGGCATGGACGCCGTGACGCTCCAGCCCCCGGCGGGTGCAGCCGGCGAGTTCGTCGGTATCCGCGTGGCTGCAGCCTACCACGAACACAACGACGAGGGCCACCGGGATGAAGTCATCATCCCAGAAAGTGCCCACGGGACGAACTTCGCAACCGCTGCGCTCGGGGGGTACGAGGTGGTCTCGTTGCCAAGCGATGACGGCGGCCGCGTCGACCTCGAGGCACTCGAGGCTGCCCTCTCAGAACGGACGGCAGCGCTCATGCTGACAAACCCCAATACGCTTGGGTTGTTCGAACGCGATATTACCGAAATCGCCGAGATGGTCCACGACGCCGGCGGGTTGCTCTACTACGATGGGGCGAACTTAAACGCCTTACTCGGCCGGGCCCGCCCCGGCGACATGGGCTTTGACGTGATGCATTACAACGTCCACAAGACGTTTGCAACCCCACACGGTGGCGGCGGTCCCGGCGCTGGGCCGGTCGGCGTCGTCTCCGAACTCGCCCCCTTCTTGCCGTCGCCTCGAGTCCGTGAGGCCGACGACGCAGATTCGAACTGCGGGGAGTCCACCTACGAACTGTTCGAGCCCAACCACACCATCGGAAACGTCCACGGCTATCAGGGTAACTGGCTCGTCCTGATCAAGGCCTTTGCCTACATTGCCCGTCTCGGCGACGTCGGATTGGCGGATGCAAGCGCGATGGCCGTCCTCAACGCCAACTACCTCGCCAGCCAACTCGAGTACGACATCCCCTACGGGCCGTTCCATCACGAGTTCGTCGCCAGCGCCGGCGAGCAAGACGCAGCCGACGTCGCCAAACGGATGCTCGATTACGGCGTCCACCCACCGACGACGAAGTGGCCAGAAATCGTCCCCGAAGCGCTGATGACCGAACCGACCGAACTCGAGACCAAGGCGACTCTCGATCAGCTTGCTGAGGCCTTTAACGCCGTCGCGGACGAAACCGACGAGACTCTCGAGGCTGCACCGACTCGAACGACAGCTCGCCGAATCGATCAGACGAGTGCCGCACGAAACCCACGGCTGTCCTGGCAGTCACTCGAGTGACCGCTTGGCTGGTTGAGTGGCAGTGCTCACCCAGAACCGACGTTACTCCGTCGGTCGGATTCGTCTGCGTCTGCTGGGATGTCGGCTTCCTCGATCACGTCGAACGCAGTCGACCCGCACGCACAGGGGCCACGACCGATGAGTTTGACCGTTCCATCGGGCCACTCTCGGGCGGCATACACTGACTTGCAGGCTCTACAGGTTGCCAGTACCCGTCGTGTATCATCTCGGTGGGCCATACCCGCTTTCGAACGATCCACAGCCGCGAGTATGAAGCTATCATTCACAGGGGCTATGTGGGTGACCGACACACTAGCACGCGATGGGCAACGGGACGCAGTCAGATGCTCGAGGCTACGGCGAGGGCTGGGAGGAGCTTCGTCGGGCGACGCTTCGACGGGATGGCTATGCGTGTACGCGCTGTGGGGCCGACGACCGAACGCTCCAGGCACACCACGTTATCCCGCGGGCGGCCGGCGGCCCCGACGACCTCGAGAATCTTTTGACGCTCTGTCGGCCCTGTCACGGCGTAATCCACCAGCGAAACAGCTCCTTCGATGACGTGCGAGATGAGGCACCGCTGTTTCCCGACCCCGACGCCCCAGAGTCGGTCAGACGGATGCGCGAACCCGACGATCAGTGCTGTAGTCGCTGTGGGGTCGAACGGTCGGATCCGACCGAACTGGTAGCGTGGATCGATCC
This sequence comes from Natrialbaceae archaeon B1-Br10_E2g27, assembly GCA_001563885.1. Taxonomy (GTDB): domain Archaea; phylum Halobacteriota; class Halobacteria; order Halobacteriales; family Natrialbaceae; genus Natrarchaeobaculum. The sequence continues at coordinate 1,157 of LKMM01000056.1, read as the reverse complement.
ACCTGTGGATGACACGGGGCCAAACTACGGGCATCTGACGCTTTGTAAACCCTGTGGCGGGCTGGTTGCCGAACGCGTCACCGACGATGGGTACGAACCGATGACCACTGCAGGTCGACTCCAGGTTCACGAACTCTCGACGCGCAGGCTCGATGCGCCGGTCCGTCCCAGCATATTCGCGCCCCCACAGGTCGCGATCCGTCGCGAACCACGGAGCCCTCGAGAGCGGTTGATCGACGACACGCCGATCCGATTTCTCCTGAATCACAGCAGTATCCGAATCGGTCTGCTTGCTATCGTCAGTTACGTGGTGTTACTGCTCGTTCTCGGTGTCCATTGATCGAAACAGTCCACTAGTGCTTTGGCAAGCCTGAACTGATAGGTCGAACCAGTCGGCGGGTGTCGGTTCGACACATCAGTCGACGCTTGGCGGAGTACTAGTGCTTTGACAAGCCTGAACTGATGGGTCAAACCAGTCGGTTCGACACATCAGTCGACGCTTGGCGGAGTACTAGGTGCCAGAGGTATTCGAAACCCGAACCAATGTGGCTTTGTTCGTCGAACCAAAGCAGTATACATGGAGCGGCGAGCCTATCTGAAAGCGGCGGGTGTAGCGGGCCTTGGGAGTCTTGCCGGCTGTCTCGATACGCTATCTGATGACACTGCTGAGGGGGCAATCCTCGGGCCGCCAGAACAGGATCTAAGCGCGGCCTCACATCCCAGTTACGGGGACGACCTGCCGTCGTTTGCCGTTACCGATCCGTTCGCCGACGAAGAGATCACCGACGAACACTACCAGGGCGAGCGCGCACTGATGATAACGTTCTTTTATACCTCGTGTCCTGATTACTGTCCGGCCCTCGTTCAGATTAACCAGGCCGGACATGAGGACGCACGGGCAAACGGGTACAGCGACGACGCCGCGTTTCTCGCGATCACGTTCGATCCGGAGTACGACACCCCCGAGGTTCTCGAGGAGGACGCCGAACGGATGGGGATTGACTACGAAGCCAACGAGTGGCACTATCTCCGCCCCGAGGACAACGACGACGCCGAGGAACTCGTCGGCAACCGGTTCGGCACCCCGGTCGAAATCGAAAGCCACGACGACCACGACGACCACGACCACGACCACGACGACCACGATCACGGCCACG
>LKMM01000055.1 GCA_001563885.1 Natrialbaceae archaeon B1-Br10_E2g27 | reverse complement strand
CGGAACTGACGTCGGTGTTCGTCTTCATTTACATCTATGGCTACGCGTTTCTGTTGTTGTTCCCGTTTGTCGCCTACTTTGCCCTCGAGGAGATGGAAGACCTTTCGACGCTCATCGTTGCGTTTAGCGCAAACTACGCGATTGGACTCCTGTTTTACATCTTATTTATTGCCTATGGGCCGCGAAACGTCGATCCGACGCTGTTTCAGGGGCTGCTCTACGATGCGTTTCCCCAGTCACGGTCGTTGACCAATCAAGTCAACCAGAATACAAACGTCTTCCCGTCGTTGCACACGTCGCTTTCGATGACTGTCTTGGTTTTGGCGTGGCATACCCGCGATAAGTACCCAGTCTGGCTGCCAGTCTCCGGTGTACTCGCGGTTGGCGTCGTCATCTCGACGATGTATCTCGGCATTCACTGGTTTACAGACGCCGTAGCGGGCACACTCCTGGCACTTTTTAGCGTCTATCTCGCCAGGACCTACGACATCGTCGAAATCGCCAGGTCGCGGGCAACCGAGTTCGTCACCAGACTCCGTCGACCCGACCAGTAGTGACAACGGTGCCGTTCGGATCGCCGGTATACGGGGATTTTCTATCTTCGAGTCGTCACGGTGGATATGATCGTCCACTGGCATCGCCGTGATCTCCGTCCACGCGACAATCTCGGACTCGAGCGCGCACAGTCACTCGACGGCCCAATTGTCCCCGTTTTCGTGCTGGATCCGACCGTGTTAACGCACGCCTCATCGGTTCGCGTCGCGAGTTTGCTCGAGGCGTTGTCGGCGCTTCGGTCGTGGTATCGCGAACGTGGGAGTGACCTGCTGGTCCGCCGTGGTGAGGCAAGCGAGGTGATTCCGGCGGTCACAGCGGAGACCGACGCCTCGACAGTCGTCTGGGGCGAGGATTACAGCGGGCTTGCCCAAGAGCGCGACCGAGCTGTCACGGCCGCCGTAGAAGACGACGGAGTCGGATGCGAGACCGTCCACGATAGCATCTGTCACGAACCGGGCTCGATCACGCCCAACCAGGGTGAGTTTTACTCCGTCTACTCGTACTTCTGGAAGAAGTGGCGTGACCGCGAAAAGCAACCACCGGTCGATCCCCCCACCGGGGAAGAACTTGCCGACAGCGACGATTTTGGGGGGCTCGATCCCGGAGAGATCCCTTCGCTTTCGGCTCTTGGCTTCGATGAGCCAGACGCTTCTCGACCGACAGTCACGCCTTCGGCCGCCCGCGAACGGGTCGCCTCGTTCTGTGCAGACGCCATCTACCGATATGCCGACGAACGCGATTATCCCGCGGCAGGGATGACCTCTCGCCTTTCGGTTCATCTCAAGTGGGGCACTGTCGGTGTCCGTGAACTGTACGCCGCAACCGAACGGGCAGCAAAACGGGCGGCCGATTCGGACGCCGAACACAGCGTTCGTGAGTTCCAGCGACAACTGGCCTGGCGGGAGTTTTACGCCCACGTTCTCTCGTTTAACCCCGAAACTGTCCGCGAGAACTTCTCGAGTTACCCCAACGAGATCCAGTGGCGGACCGACCCCGATGGGCTCGAGGCCTGGAAAGCAGGGAAAACGGGATATCCCATCGTCGATGCGGGGATGCGACAGCTTCGCGAGGAGGCCTGGATGCACAACCGCGTTCGAATGCTCGTCGCGTCCTTTTTGACGAAAGATCTGCTTTTAGACTGGCGACTCGGCTACGACTGGTTCCGGGAACGGCTCGCAGACCACGAGACGGCAAACGACGTCGGCGGCTGGCAGTGGGCCGCCTCGACCGGCACCGACGCACAGCCGTACTTTCGTGTTTTTAACCCGATGAAACAGGGCCGTGAGTACGACCCCGACGCAACGTACATCCGACGCTACGTGCCGGAACTCGAGGGAGTTGAGCCAGAAACCATCCATAGCTGGACCGACCTCGGGCCTGCCAAACGGAGCCGGGTCGCACCCGAGTATCCGGCACCGATCGTCGATCACGCAGACCGACGGACCGAAGCTATCGAAACGTTCGAACGGGCTCGTAACGCAGATTGAGATCTCCTTTTAGACAACAGAAAAGTTAATTGATCATACTGTGTTGTATGAATTACCCAATACTCTTATTGGTTGAGGTACCTAAACCAGCGCATGCCCGCTCCGGACGAGTCTCCGCCACCAGATACCGTCGTCGCTCCATCACTGGCCATTATCGAAGCGATTGCCGAGTCCGAGGAAGTCCCAGTGACTGACATCGAACCCCCGACGTACGAGCCGTTGTACGCTGTGATCAATCCAGAGGCACTCGATCGACTCGTTTCGACTGCGAGGGGCTCTCTCAGCGTTACCCTCGAATACGAGGGGTATGAAGTCACCGTCGATGAAACTGGCCAGGTTCGACTCACCGACCTCCAGCACTGACGATTCGGTACCCAACCGCTTCAAGGAGCGAAAGAAATTTTTCCTGGGGCTACAATTCTCTAGGTGACACGCCCTGGGTGCCAGTGTGTGTCGGCTTGAGAGCCGAGCGTGGACGGGCCCGGATGAGCATCGTCACGGGCCGGTACTCGAGGCGGTCGGTAGCGGGGGCGGATGCCGTAAGTTTCCAGAATCCGGGCGACTGGATACGGATGGTACACAGCCCGCGTTCGTCCGTTTTGTGCCGTTTCGACCCTAGTTCGACCATGGCTCCCTCGATTGGCCGGTTGGACGTTTCTCGAACCCGAACCTGTATCGGTGTTCCAACCGGTATTTCGCGTCGCTCGACCTCGAGAACGAGCTGACGAGTTACTTTCATGGCGGCTGTTAGCACAGCACTCGAATAAAATGCAAGCTTGCAGCTACGCGTCGAATACGTCCAAAATTGGAGCATCGGTTGACCCGTCGATCACTTCCCCATCGTGATAGCCTGCTATTCGTTATCGACCGCTACGGTTTGGCGGTTCTCGCTCGAGCGATAGATACCGTCGATAATCCGCTGGACCGAAAGCGCCTGTGAAATGCTGTCGTCATCGGTATCATCGGTGACGATGCCGTCGAAAAACGCCTGCTGTTCGGCCGAGTGTGTATCGTTCTGATTGGTTTTGACCGACGTATCCTCGAGGTGGTCCGGCCCGATACTATTTGCAGAGTGAAAGCTCAAATCTCCCTCGAGGAGGTCGAATCGAGCAGCCGAGTCGGTGCCGCGGATGATGAACTCGTGGTTTGCCGGTCGGTTGGTCGCCCAGGCCACCTCGAGGGTGATCGAAACGTCATTCTCGCATCTGACGAACGCGCTCGCGGAATCGTCGACGTCGAAGCCCGCCGGACCGGCGTCCTCAGCCCACATCTCGAGGTATGTATACTCCTCTCGGGGACCGAATTCGCCGCGTGTGGTTCCGGTAACTTCGGCGACACGAGGGTACTCGAGCAAATAGAGCGCGAGGTCGATAGCGTGGACTCCGAGGTCAATCAATGCACCGCCGCCGGCGATCTGTCGACGGGTGAACCACGATCCCCGACCAGGGATTCCACGGCGTCGAACGTAGTTTGCCTCGACGTGTACGAGTCGCCCGAGGTCGCCGCGGTCGATCCGGTTTTTGACGATCTGGACCGTGTTCGCAAATCGGTTGTTAAAGCCGACCATCGCGTGGCCACTCGAGTCTCTGGCTGCGTTTGCGATCCGTTTGGCACTCTCGAGTGAGTGAGCGAGTGGTTTCTCCAAGAGGACGTGGAGGTCGCGTTCGAAGGCATCGATGGCGTACTGTTCGTGATACTTGTTGGGTGTGGTGATGATGATGGCGTCGACGGTATCATAGAGGTCGCGATGGTCGTCGTAAACGTCGGCGTCGTATCGCGTAGCAAACCGCGTTCTTGCCTCCGTGGCGACGTCCATCCCACCGACGAGCGAGACGTTCTGGTCGACCAGACGCTCTGCGTGATAGTGACCAATGTTTCCAAGCCCCACGATTCCGGTTTTGATGTCAGTTCGGTTTAGTGTCATCGGTGCTGACGTCGGTCTGATTTCCGACTAATACACTAGATATCGCTATACCAAATCTTGGTTATGTGGCCCCTTGTAGGCGTCGCCAACCAACGGTCGACTGTTGATCACTCGGCTTCGGTGGCTGTTGGGCCCGATTCTTGATCCGACCGATCGACGATGCCGTGGGCGAGTGACTTGCCGGTCGCGGTCTCGAAGATGTGAATCTTCGATCGATCGAGGACGACGTCGACCGACTGTTCTTCTTGGATGTCGGTATCGGGTGTGACGCTCATCAGCAACTGGTTCGGCGAGGAGGCAGGGTCTTGGTCCATCGACCGTTCAGCCTGATCGGCCAACAAGAGATAGACGAATACCTCATCCCCCATCGGCTCTAACACATCTGTTCGGGCCGAGATTCGGTCGGTCGGGTCCGTAAGCGAGTCGGCATACTCCACGAGGTGGACGTCTTCCGGTCGAACACCGAGTGTGATCGCGTCGCCGATCGTAGCACCCGGAACGACATCGTGATCGATCCCAATAGTGAAGTTTTTCGTTTCTAAGCCGTCGTCGACGAGCTCGCCCTCGAGGAAGTTCATCGACGGCGAGCCAATAAAGCCGGCGACAAACCGGTTTGCCGGCTCGTTGTAACAGACAAGCGGCGGCGCGAGTTGCTGGAGTTTGCCGGCGTTCAAGACGGCGATTCGATCCGACATCGTCATCGCCTCGGCCTGGTCGTGAGTGACGTAGATGATCGTCGTTCCCAGTTCGCGGTGGAGTCGCTGTAGTTCCGTACGCATGTGGACGCGCAATTTTGCGTCCAGATTTGCCAGCGGTTCGTCCATCAAGAAGACATCGGGGTTTCGCACGATCGCACGCGCAATCGCGACACGCTGGCGCTGGCCGCCGGACATCTCGTCGGGCATCCGATCGAGCATGCCCTCTAGCTGGACGATATCGGCCGCCTGTTCGACCCGGCGTTCGATCTCTTCGTCCTCGTAGGTTCGTAACTGAAGCCCAAAGGAGATGTTGTCGTAGACGTCCATATGTGGGAACAACGCGATATTCTGAAAGACCATCGCGACGCCCCGATCCTTCGGAGCGAGGGTGGTGACGTCGTCGTCGCCGATGTACACTCGGCCCTCGGTTGGTTTGGTCAGTCCGGCGACCGTCTCCATCGTCGTCGACTTCCCACAGCCGGATGGGCCGACGAAGGTAACGAACTCACCATCTTCGATCTCCATGCTCACGTCATCGACAGCTGTGACGTCGTCGTAGCGTTTCGTAACGTTCTCCAGTGTAACTTGTGCCATGATTTACTCCTTTAGTGCGCCCGCAGTCAGTCCGCTTACGATCTTTTCTTGGGCGACGATCACCAGGATCGCCACCGGAATCACCCCGATGATGCTCGCTGCAGCCATGAGGTGGTACAGTACCTCGTACTGGCCCTGATAGGCCAGGATGCCCTCGAGCAACGGTGCCCAGCTTTCGGGCTGGCCGTCGGTCATCAGAAACGAGAAGAAAAACTCGTTGTAGACGGCAATAAAGGTCAACACCCCTGCCGTCGCCACGCCTGGTGCAGAAAGGGGGATGATGACCCGAAAGAGCGCGCCCAGACGGGTCGTCCCCTCGACACGGGCGGCGTCCTCTAACCCATCCGGAATCTGGGCGTAAAACGTCGTCAGAATAAAGATCGCAAGCGGCATGAAGATCGCCGACAGCGGCAACACCATCGCCCCCGGCGTGTTGTAGAGGGTGCCATCGCCCGTAATCGGCTCGAGGATGAAAAACGACGTGTTAAACAGGTCGTTCAGTGGGATAAAAAAGGCCGCTGGTGGGAAAAACGAGATCACCAACACGAGCAACAACAACGGCACTTTCGCCGGAAACTCCAGTCGGCCAAAGGCATAGCCGGCGAGACTGCCGACGACCAACACGAGGACCGTCGAGGCCGTCGCGATCACGAAGCTGTTGAAGACATACCAGTGAAACGGAATCGTCTGGAAGACCTCGATGAACGCGCCGGGGTTGAAGCCGTTCGGCGTCAGGATGATATCGCTGAGTTGGCCTTCGGGCGTCAACGCGACCATGAGAAGCCAGTAGAACGGAAACAGCGTCGTCACGAGGAAGAAAATCGCTGCCGTGTAAAACATCGCTCGGTAGACCTTATCCGGGTTCTTGATCGAATCGTCGACCCACCGCTGGAGCGGCCCGCGGTCGAGTTCGGCATCCCCGTCCTCGAGAAACACTCTCGACTGTGTCTCGCCACCGTCCGCTCGAGTGGAGTTGCCACCGTCGGGTCGGGTCGGTCCGGCGTTCGATGCTGTGGTAGAGTGGTCGTCTCGTGGTGATATGGGGTCGGTCATCAGTACAGCCCTCCCTCGGTGTCGCGGAAGAAGACGACGTACACCGAGATGATGAGGCCAATCACCAGCGCGGTCGCGAAGGCGACGGCCGCAGCGGTGGCGTAGATACGCGTCCCGCCGAACATCGCCTCGACGACGAGACACGTAAGCGACGGCACAGTCGTACAGCCGACGCTCGACTCGATCAGGCCATACACTCGCATCGCGTCCATCGTCCGGAACAACATCGCGACGAGCAACGCCGGCAACACGAGCGGCAGCGTGATCCGCTTGAACCGCTGCCAGGGCGTCGCCCCGGCGACGCGCGCGACGTCGTATAGGCTTCGATCGACACTTTGGAGTCCTGCCAGGATCAGTAGGGCCATAAACGCCGAGGACTTCCAGATGTCGGCGACGAGGATGATAATAAACGCGTCCTGGCTATCTGCCAACGGATTGGGACCAAAGATACCGAGCCACTGGCCAACTTCCGTCCCGAAGCCGACTTCGGGCTGGAACAGCAGGAAAAAGATCATCCCCTGGATGACGATTGGCACGGCCCACGGGAGGATAATCGCGACCCGAACCCACCGGCGGCCACGGAACTCCTGATCTAAGACGTAGGCCTGGCCGAATCCAATCACCGTCTCGAAGAAGACGCTGATCACTGCAAACCCGATCGTGACGAACAACGCCTGCTGGAGAAACGGCGTCCCGAACTCGACGAACGGGAACGACGTGCTGAACGCGACGTCGATGAACTGCCTGGCGAGTCGGGCATTGCCGGTGAGAATATCGACGTAGTTGTCGATACCGACGAATCCGCCAAGCGGCTCGGCCCCTCGAGTCTGATCCGCGCGAAGCGAGGTGATAAACGTCGCGATCAGCGGATAGAACGCGATCAGTGCCAACAGCGCAAACGCCGGAATCAAAAGCAGGTAGGCGTAGGCGGCCTCGCTTAAGTTTTCCATCCAGTTGACGACCGCGTTGCCGGTCCGATCAGTCTCGCTACGACGTTCACTGCCGATTACCGCTTCACCGTCGGTATCAGTCGCCATTTTGGGCTGCCACCTCCCGTTCGCTTGCCTCGAGTCGGCTCGATAGATCCTCCATCGCTGTCGCCGGATCTTCGCCCCGGTAGCCCGCGTTGATCTCCTGGTAGATCAGTGCCGACTGTTCCGGCCAGACGTCCGTCACCGGTCGTGGGATTGCCGTCTCGCTTGCACGTTCGATCTGTTCGGTGTAGCGAGCCATCGCGCCGATTTCGTCTTCGTCGGCTTCGGTCAACACCTCGATTATCGGCGGTAAAAAGCCCTGTAGCTCGAGGATCGTAAGCATTACCTGTTCGTCTGTAAAGGCCTCGAGCACCTGTAGACACTCCTCGGTCCGGTCGGTGTAGGGACTGATGACGAGATGCCAGCCGCCAAGCGCGGAGGTCGTTCCGCCGACGCCGTCGTACTCCGCTTCCTCCTCGGAGACGGCATACGGCATCGTCGTCACACCCAGATCCTCGCCGAAGACCTCCTCGTCGCCGGTTGCGGCGATCGAAAACGTCCAGTTGCGGTGAGCAACGGCATCACCGGCCTCGAAGGGGCCGAGTGACTCCTGTTCGGTCCACTGGACGATCGCCGTCGGACAGATTTCGGGATACCCCTCGAGGGCGTTCGGGTCGTCCTCGTCGATGAACGTCCGCATCATCCGAATCGCGTCGATGACGTTCTCGTCGTCGACCGTGATCGGGCGGTCACCGGCGACGAACAGGTTGTCCGCGCCGCCGAAGTAGGCCCCACCCCAGGACGTCATCACCTCGTTGAACGAACAACACGACAACCCTTCGTAGGCGTCGCCCTGGGTCGTCCAGCCGAACGTAACGTCTCCTTCGGCCATCGCGTCGTCGACGGCCACGGCAAACTCCTCCCACGACGGCGGCTCTTCGTCCCATCCGCTGGTGTCGTAGCCCGCATCCTCGATGAGATCCTCCCGATACAGCATAAATCCCAGATCGGGGAACATCGGCAACCCGTGGAGATCGCCAGTTTGGGGGTGACGTGCCGTCTCGAGAGCCGCCTCGAGATACTCACCCTCGACACGGTCTAGAACATCGGGTGGCAGTTCCTCGCTCAGATTGGTCGTCTGCTCTCTGAGAATAAACGGAATCGTCCACCCACTGTCCATCATGTGGATATCGGGCGGTGACCGTCCCGCTTGCAGTGCCGACTGTGCCTCTTCCATCCGGGTGTCAGAGTCGCTGACGACGGTCTGGATCTCGATCTCGATGTTCTCGTCGAGACCGGCGTCCCAGAGTGCCTCCTGGATCGAGGGCTCGTCCTCGGTGGGATACATAATCCCCTCGACGTCGGTTGCGGCGGTCATCACCACCGTCCCGTCTCTCTGTGCGCGTCCCAGACAGCCAGCCACAGCGACCCCTCCAACTGTCAGTGACCCTGCGGTCGTCTTGAGAACCGATCGACGTGATCGGCCACCGCGGGACAGCCCTGCTGTGCTATCGTGTCCCATTCTCGAGTATCGAAACACGGTACCGTCCATAATTGTTTTCCATGATCGATATACGATACCCCGACAGTCCCGATCTCGAACCTGTCTAAGACGCGATTACGCATACGAGTAAGGTAGATACAGTCCCGATCCGTCATCCAGTTGTACAAAACGAACCGATCGGTCGGCCACACGTCTCGATCATACAGAACAACTTGCAGTTACGCAAGTAACGAACGACGTACAGACGCGACAGATAACCCAACAGGGCGAAATCATCTGTTGTTGGGGCCCATCAATCGACGACCGGGCGAGTCTTGGTCAGTCGTCGACCGTTGGTGGTCGATGCCGACCGATGTGGATTTCATGGCCTTCGACGTCCTCGAGCGCTGCGACACGACCACCGACGGTTACTTCACTCCCGTCTTCGGTCTCGAGTGTCAGGCCAGCGACTTCCTCGCTTACCTCAAAGGAGACCTCGAGGATCCGACCACGAACGATACGCGAACCGCCGGCTTCGACGTCCCGCCCCTCGACTGTCGCGTAAAACTCACCCCCTTCATCCAGCAAATCCTTCACACATCGCCGGATCGAGGCGTAGGTTCGTGGATAGGATCGGAACGTCCCGTCTTCGGCGAGTGACCGTTCGGCAGTCGTCCAGAGAACGGTTCCGAAAAAGCCCGAGACCAGAAAGCCAAGCGCCGATCGGTTGAATATCACGCCGTATCGGTCCTGGTCGTCCCGAAGAGCGTCCTGTGTCGCATACACCGAGTAGTTGCCGTCGGCGACCGCGACTACCGGCGTCGTAATTCCACGGCGGGCCCGGGCCGACGTCGCGACGGACAGATACTCGAACTCCTCCGGATCGGGAGCCTCCACGGCCGGCGTCACGATCAGATCGACACTGACGCCGTCGTCGATCGCCGTCGACAGTTCCTCCTCGTAGCGATAGAGCAGATCCGGCGTCAGCGACAGCGCCAGTTCGTACTCGGCGTCGGTGATCACCTCCTCGAGATACCGGAGGATCGTCGACCTGGATTTGACCAGGGAAACGGCTTCCGTATCGCGAGCGGGCGCTGTATACCGGGCCTCGAGTTCGTCGATCATCTGTTCTAAGGAGGTCTGGACGTTGTCGAACGCCTCCGCGGGGTCGATCGCGACGACCTTCATCGGGCGGGACTCGCGTAACTCGACGAGTCCGCGGTCGCTTAAACTCCGGACGGTATCGTAGACGCGGGGCTGTGGAATGTCTGTCCGATCCGCGATTTCGCTTGCGGTGAGTTGACCCTGCTCGAGGACGGTGAGGTAGGCGTCGATTTCGTACTCGCCGAGGTTGAACCGATCACCGACGCGCTCGACCGTCGAGCGCAGTTCGTCTGGTGGCATACGCTCAGGGAGGCTCTCGATAGATAAGTGATTTATTATGATGCGAGTAGCACCTGATTTCGAAACCGCGTTGTGAACTCCCTCCGGTGTGGGACGAGTCGAACTCGGCCAACGCCCGAAATCCGTCAGAACCCTTAACCACCATGGGAGTGAGTGTGTTTCCATGCGTGGGGTTTTGGCGGCCGAATCCATCGATGAGGTCGACGGACTCGTTCCCGGTACCGTTCCCGACTACGTAGTCGATCTCGTACTCGCCGTCATCGTATTCGTAATCGGGTGGTACCTCTCGAAAGTCGTCGTTAGACTCGCCGGCCGGACGATTGCCCGCCGAATCGAGCGCCCCAGCGTCACCCGAACCGTCCTTCGAGGCGTCAGGGTATCAGTTCTGGTTGTCACGTTCGGGATCATCGCAAACATCCTCGGTTTCGGCGGCACCGAAATCCTGCTGTCGGTGACTGTCATCTCCGCCGTCGTCGCCGTCGTCCTCGCCCCGCTCGTGGGAAGCCTGATCAACGGCGTCTTCGTCCTCGCCGACCAACCCTACGAAATCGGCGACATGATCGAGGTGACCGACGAAGG
>LKMM01000054.1 GCA_001563885.1 Natrialbaceae archaeon B1-Br10_E2g27 | reverse complement strand
TGCCTCCGCCACGCGGAGGTTGTCGTAGAGCCGGAGCGCTTGCTTGGACGCGTTGGGCTCCGGCTCGCGCACTTTCGTGCGCATTTCCTTCTACGAAAGCAATCCTAAAAAGTATTCGTGATTTTGATTGCTCGAGTGAAAAGTCCGCCTTATTACGGTGTGCTTCAAGCCTTGAGGTCACCAAGTTTCGTCCACAGATCTGAATTGTAGCAGCTATTTTCCGTGACGAGGACCGATACGTACAGTGTTCACTTCAGATGGGTTCAAGCAGTGCTGCCTCAACCGGGGTTGTTTCCTGGCCGATTTCGTCGACAACGGGGTAGCAGTCCAAATTGACTACCTCCCCAAATGAACATGAATGGTATATAATTAGCCGTCCATCCGGGGTAGTATATACAAATTCGTGCATAAAATTGGATCAACTTCAGAGAAAACCCGAGATGGAACGGTAGGGCAATTCATGTATGCATCAAATTCCAATCTCCGGGAAAGTTTTAATACACTCCAGCAATGAGTACAGAGACAGGTGGTTCAGAGATAATCTGACTGGATCACACGCCACAAGCCAACTCCCACGCTGAATCGTGGCGTGTGATCTCGAGCCCGACAACCACTCACATAAGCATTAGAGAGGGTTGACGAGCCGTGGTGCTCGTTAGCGCTCGTGAAACTTATGTGTTTGGTTGGGCAGCCATCTCAAAATCATGAGCCAGGCAAACCAAACGAACCAACTCGAACGAGGTATCGAGCATGACCAGTCGTCACAGATTTACGAGCTTATTGCGACAATATACGAGCTAAATGCTATTGGCGACAGTGACGGCGTTACTATCGAACGACTGCGATGTGACCCGACAACTCCTACTGCTGAAGTCGAAGACTTACTTGAAGAACTGCAAAGAGATGGAATTGTTGAACGGATAAAATTGGATCCACAGTACGCCGTTCAAAACGTAGGGCGGTGTAACAGCTGCAAACCAAAATGGGAACCAAAACCACGGTTCCGTCTCCGTAGTTAGAAATCCGGTGATACTGTTTATGTTATTCCCTTTTTCCATCACGGAAAAGCTATTATGCTCCCAGGAATCGTGTCCTATACAGCCCTGTCTCGAGGGCTGTTATTCGCTGAACTCAAGCGAGGTTGAAGTAGAGAGAACCAGAACCTCGATACTGGTTCAAAACCTGTTCAGACGAACCTCAGTTGGATCCAGACCACTTTCACTTTGGTCTGAATACATTTTTAAAGAAATAGTTCGACATCAGATACGCATCATGTCGGTTACTAATGGTGGTGACCCGTTGCCGTGCGAGTAATGGTTCACCTGTCCGCTCGAGCGGACACGGCCTACGATAACGCCTATCACCACAAACTTCGTGGACGGGTGTGGCGTGCACTCGAAGGGACGAAATACGACGAGTTGCATGACTCGGGAGAACCTCCGGGGTTCGTGATGAGCAATCCGTTTCCGCCGCGAGATATGCGCGAGGGTGACGAACGAAAGTTGCTCATCGCCTCGCACGACGAGGAACTGCTCGCGAACGTGGCGGCGGACTTACTCGAGGACCGAGAACTGAACGTTGGCGAGATGCCGTTTCACGTCGAAGACGTCCATGCACTTTCCCCCGACGTCGGCGAACCGGGGACGCGGGGAACGCTCGAGACGGGGACCGGCCTCCTGGTTCGAATCCCGCCGTGGAAGTGCGAGGAGTACGGAATCGATCACCCAGGTGGTGAGACGGCGGTGTACTGGCGGCCGGAGCATACCACGGAGCCGCTGTTGAGCCAACTCGAGGCGAACCTCGATCAGAAACACGAGTTGTTCGCCCACGAGCACTTGCCGGGACCGAGCGATGTAGAGGGACCGTTGTTTGATGGCTACGAACTGCTCAAAACCTTCGCGGTGCCGGTGACGGTCACCGAAGGCCAGGAGATGACCTACGTCTTGAGCAAGTGGAAATTCGAATATACGGTTCGGGACGACCACCACAGACGACACCTGAATTTGGCACTCGACTGCGGGCTCGGCGAGCGGAATTCGCTCGGGCTCGGGTTCGTGAACATCACCGAAAAAACACGACCAAGGGAGACTGAATTGGAGGTGCGAGATGCTCTCCCCTGAGGCGTTCCGCGAGGCGTATTCCGACGACGAGTTGGCAGACGAGTTGCCGGATTCGCCAATCGGGTCGCTCCGTGACATCCAGTACCTCTACGGGAAGTTGTATACGCTCGCCACGACGGGTGGCGGAAAGTACGCCCCGTATCTTACTCCTGACGCGGCCGGTGACCTCGTCGACACCGATGACAGCCTCATCGTCGTTCGGGTCGACCTTACTGGAGATCCACCCAAACTCGCTGACGATGAGAGGGGACCGGTGCTGGTTACACGGTATACCAATGAGTTAGTAGAGAAAATCGGACACTGCTATTACCAGAATAGAGGAGCCGGAATCGATCACAGTATCACACACAAATCAGGCAAAAACAAAAATGCAGAGCGATTGGGTAAGTACGCTACAGATCGTTTTACTAGATGGCCTACGGAGAACGCAGTAGCAAATTTGGTTGAGACCCATGAAGACGGTTGGATCATTAAAAACATAGCAGATATTGCGGAAGATGAGGAAACACTCGAGAAAATTAAAGAGGAGGTTGAGCGCCAGATCAGCGATGGGCAAACTTCTATTCTCACCGTACAAGTGAAAACTGATGACAATGGAGAATACCGATGGCCAGGTGATGTAGACGTCCTTATGGACGCAATGAGGGCCCAAAGGCTCTCAAAGCTTGTCACAAAAAACAAGGCAAAGAATTCCTCAGGAGTTGCTAACGACTTAATTTTTGGTGAGACAACAAGGACCGTTGGGACAGCACAAGATCCGATGAACTATTTCCTCGGTAAACAACGCGAGACGTTCCCCGGTCTCGACATCGAAAACGCATGGCGGTCACACCCGATATCCGAAGACTCCGCAATCACAGTCATGAACGCCGAAGCGTTCATCGAGGCGTGTACCTACCGGACGTATGGTACGAAGATTTACTGCCTACCGTATGTGTTTGGCCGGCTTACGCCTAATAAAGTGTGCAAATTGTATGACCTGCTCTATCGAGCCGTCGAAGACGACGAAACGACGCCGATCGAAGACGCATATATACAAGAGCGGGACGCCGAGCTCACTGATCGCATTTTCAGGTTCTACGTCTCAGCCGTCATGCCTCACCAGACGTCTCGGTACGACGTCTTCGGGGAGACGATGAACGGCCGGCTCCATTATCCGAAGGAACTCGCGTTCACGCACAATCGGCTCGTCAAGGATGCCTCAGCGTTCAAACGGAAGCCAAACGCTGAGTGGACGGCTCCGCTCCCGACGAACGAGAAGTGGGGGCTACTCGAGACGAACGACGACCAGTTACATGCCGTCTCCACCGGCTGGTACTTTATTCAGACGTTCGCTGAACGCGACGACGACGAAGCGGACGCTGACGACCCACGAATCGAGGCGCTGGTGAACGTGTTGAGCGGCGAGCCGATCGCGGTCGACCTCCTTCTTGAGGAGTACGTTACCCGAATCATCGACGAGCAAGCCGATGACGACGAGCACGAAGGGTTTCCTTCGTTCGTGGTTGCCAGCCAGTTCGCCCAACTCTGTGCGTTGGCCGATGAGGACCTCTCCTTGCTGAAGCCGAACGATCCAAGCAAAGAACCGATCACACACGAACCGACCTACGACCGATACACCATCACACCACTCGAACAGATATCCATAATGACAGACGGAGGCCATCCAGCCGCACCGAAACTCGAATCGTTCATCCGTGAGACACCCGCCCTGTCGCCGAAATACGACGATGAGGAGGGTTCAGTGACTCCACAACGCCGCGGGGCGTTTCTGCTCGGGGCACTCGTCGGCGATATCGGGAGCTATCAGGAGTATTACGAGGAGCGGTCGACGACGCTCGTCGACCAGTACCCGGTCAAGTCGATAACCCGTTCACGCATCAAGAAAGTCACTCAGGAAACTGTCGCAAAGACGCTGACATACACGCGACAGGAAAAGAAAGAGCGGGGTTCCTATCCAGGCACGAAAGCCGACCACATCGTTGACCGGCTACGGAATACCATTCTCAATCCGGACCCAGATGAGTGGGAGATCGACACCGACGACCTCCGCTTCTACTATGCGCTCGGCGTGACCTACGGAATGAACGACCATCCGTGGAGTCAGGGGAACAGTGATGCAGACGACTCCGAGGAGGAACACTAACATGACAGAAACTACCAACACCGTTACGAACCGCTCAGAGATTGTTTTCCTATACGACGCCGTCGACGCAAATCCCAACGGCAACCCTCTCAGCGGCTCGAACCGACCACGAATTGATCCACAGACCCAGCAGGCGATCGTTACTGACGTTCGGTTGAAGCGGTATCTTCGCGATCAACTCGACGACGATGGTCATGGCGTCTACATTAGAAACGTCCAGGAAGAGGGTAATCAGTACACTCGCGGCGATCTCCTCGAGGATCGACTCAAGGCCGTTGATCCCGACGAGTATGATCTCGAAGATGACGAGGAAGCTGCCCAGTTTCGCGCCGACGTTTTCGGCGAATTCCTCGAGAACAGCGTCGATGTGCGCTACTTCGGTGCGACGATGGCAGTGGATGCAAAAGAGGCATATGCCAAACACTTGCCGGACCATTTCACCGGCCCGGTTCAGTTCTCACCGGGGAAATCGATCCATGCAGTCAACGAAAATGAGGAGTACGACAGCCTGACAAGCGTGATTGCAACCCAAGAGAACAAACAACAGGGTGGCTTCGATCTCGACGACAACCGCATCCAGTATGGCCTCATTCGGTTCCACGGACTCGTCGACGAACACGGAGCCGAGGATACGATGCTCACTACGGGCGATGTCGAACGACTCGATACACTCTGTTGGCGGGCAATAAAGAACCAGACGATCAGCCGAAGTAAGATCGGCCAGGAGCCACGGCTCTACTGTCGGATCGAGTACGAAGAAGAGAGTTTCCACCTCGGTGGACTCGACAAGGATATTGAACTCGACGACGAGCGCTCGAAAGACGATGAGGAACTCCGGACAGTTCGGGATCTAATACTCGACATCACGAGCCTTGTTGACCGGCTCGACAACGCGAGCACGCAAATTGAGCGCGTTCGGGTCGCCGTGAGCGACGTGCTCGAACTATCATACGACGAGAAGACTGGCGGGCCTGAACTCCTCTATGAGGAACTCCGAGATGCTGTTGGAGCAGACGCTGTCGAGATCGTCGACGTCTACGACGAACACACTGCCACGCTACCGAGCGGCGACACTGCCTAACGATGTCACAACAATCGTTGGACAGTTCGACGGCCGACGGTGAGAGTCACGGCCCGGACCGGTGTCTCTCGTTTACCGTTCGTGGTCCGTGGGGACATTTCAGGCGGATCGAGGGGAACATCGTCAAACAGACGTATCGGATCATCCCCCGGACGACGGTCGCGGGACTGGTAGCTGCGGTGCTCGGAATCGAGCGTGACGGTTACTACGAGTTATTCGCATCTGGTGAGTCAGCGGTTGCGATCGAACCGGTCAGCGAGATTCGGACACTCAATATGCCGATAAACACGCTCTCGACTGCTAGTAGCAATCTCCAATCGCTCAATGGCCGGGGAAAACTCAGCGTGAAGCTTCCCGATCCCACGACACTCCGACAACAACACAACTACGAGGTGCTCGTTGACCCTGCCTACAGGATCGATATTGCGTTATCGAACGAGGAGCGCTACACCGAACTTCGAGAGATGCTCGAGGCCGGAAAGTCACATTACGTGCCGAGTATCGGTCTCTCGGAGCATCTCGCTGAGATCGAGTATCATGGGGAGTTTGCCGTCGAGGCGGGACCGGAAGACGATTTAGTCGAGGTCGATTCGGCCGTACCCAACGCGATTGACGATCTCGTCCTCGACACTGAGACTCGCTGTCAGATCGAAGAATCGCCCGCATTCATGCAAAAAGATGCAGGTGGACGGACGACCACTGGCTTCACGACCTACGCGTATAATCCTGATGCAGCCTCTCTCCAGGTGAACGACATGAAGGTCGCCTCTGTCGACGGCCGAACCGTGGTGTTCGTCTGAATGTCGATCAGATACTCCCATCCCCCGGAGGATGGACACGACGGGGTCGAGTTACGAGTTCACCTCGACGATGTCGCAAGGCGCGTCCGCCAGATCGTGTCGTCGGATGCGACGACAGCCGCAGGCGAGTCATTGCAACGAGTCGTCGAGACACTTGCGTACGTTCACGACTTCGGAAAGGCGACAACGTACTTTCAACAGTATCTTGGGGTCAAATCCGGTGAACCGCCGTCGAAGGACCATCGGCATCACGCCCCAGTCGGCTCGTTTGTGGCCTACTACGCACTCGACGCCCAGGGATTCGACACCGAAACCTGCCTCGCCGGGTTCGTCGCGGTCGCCAAACATCACGGTCGTCTCCCAGACGTTTCCGCCTACGTCCTCCGAAGAACGAGTCGCCGGAAGGATCCGACAGAAGAAGGACAGACCGATGCCGAACGACAACAGTCAGTAATCGCCAAACAACTGAGGGACATCAACCTGCACGCATCGGAGTTCGCAGATGACCTTCTCGATGACGCGACCCACGGAGACGGTTCGTGGCACGAATTTGCTTCGTCGTTTGGCGAGATACTGAACGATATCGCATCCACAGTTTCGATCGATGACGGCGAAACGTTGAATCGGGAATCGGTATCCGATTCGTGCTACGGGCTCGTACTCGAGTGCTGGGGTGCGTTGGTGTTTGCGGATAAGACGAGTGCAGCGAGTCGGTCGAAGCCGCAAGCCGATGATAGCTCACTATACGCAACTACAGTAGCGTCGTACGAGACGCTGAAAGAGTACATTGAAGAACTCGAAGCGTCTGCCTCGGCAGATCCAGATGGAAGCAGAGCCGAACGGTTGAATCACCACCGCTCGCGTGCGCGGTTGGCTATCCTCGAGAACGCAACGACCTTCGCCAAGGGTGATCACGGTGTAGCAACGCTCACACTCCCTACCGGAATGGGAAAGACATTGTCCGGTCTCTCGGCTGCACAGACTATCCGTGACGAACGCAGCAGCCAGCGGGTGATCTATGCGTTACCGTTTACGAGTATCATCGATCAGGTCGTCGACGACCTCGAGACCATCTACGAGACCAACACCCTGGGTCGGCTGCTGACTGCCCATCACCACCTTTCGGAGACTGTAATTCTCGATGAGGATGATATCGATGCAGACGAGGCAGACAAACACGATGACGTGGCGGGTATGCTGGCAGAAGGCTGGCGAGCTGGTCTAACGGTCACCACGTTCGTTCAGTTGTTCGAAAGTCTCGCGGGGCCAGCGAACAAGCAGTCGATGAAACTGCCGGCACTCCGGAATAGCGTAATCGTTCTCGACGAGCCACAGAGTCTCCCACTCGATTGGTGGAAGTTCGTCCCACGACTCGTCCGAATGCTGACCGAACAGTACGGTGCGACGGTGATCGCCATGACCGCTACCCAGCCAAAGCTTTTCGAGGAAGCAACGGAACTGGTTGATGACCCGGATGTGTACTTTGGAGAGACCGCCCGCGTTGAGTACGAACTCGATCCATCTGCAGAGCGATACATCGAGACACAGACGGGGCCGAAATCCTACGAAGACGCTGTAACGACACTGCTCGAGTCACTCGATGCTGACGAAAGCTCACTGGCCGTGTGTAACACCATCGATAGTGCGAGAGAGCTAACGACTCAACTGACTGACCGACGGCCAGACATCACGCAGATCGGTGAGGTCTATGCGGAAGAAATCGGCTCACTCGGGGAAGGAGAAACAGTCGATCCCGAAACGCTCGCCAACTTGGTCGCTGATGCTGGTGATCGGTCGGTGCTTCATCTTTCGACCCGAATTCGGCCAGTTGACCGTCTCACACTCGTCGAGACAGCCAAGACCCTCACCGAGGCCGGGCATCAGCTAATAACCATCTCGACACAACTCATCGAGGCAGGAGTGGACATCAGTTTCGACCGCGTTTACCGGGACCTCGCACCGATCGATAGTATTGTCCAGGCTGCAGGCCGGTGTAACCGGTCCTTCGAGCGGGATCGCGGGACAGTGACTGTCTGGTGGCTCGACGTCCCAGAAGAACAGACAAAGACACCTGCAGAAGCGGTGTACAATCGCGGTGCAACCTTGCTTCCCGTCGCCGCAGAAACGCTCGATGCCGTACGAGGTGATAAATCGACGTTGCCGGAACGTACTGTCGCCCGGACAGCCGTAGAAATGTACTATCGAAAACTTCACTGTGAGAAGGACGTCGGCAAGTACGAATACTCTACATACGTCGACGATGCAAGAGGTGACGAACTCGGTCAACTCTCCCTGATTGATCAGCGTAACGCCATCGACATCTGTATTTGTCGCACTGAGTCCGACCGCGAGATCATAGATGAGATTAAAACGACAGGTGCGTACGAGTTCAGACGCCTTCGGGAGCTAATAGACGAACTGAAAGAGACACAGGTATCCGTTCCAGTCTATCGGTCCGACTCTGACGAAGCAACTGTCATCAGAGGGCTCGATTCAGTCCACGGCGATACGAACCTACGCTGGTTGGACGCTCGAGAAGAACAAATGCAAGAATACTTCGATCCGAATACCGGCTTCGTCGTCCCCGACAGCACCGTCGAGAGGCGATTCCTGTGACAGCCCAGTCGGAACGTGAGCCGGTCACCAGACTCATACAGACAGCCCGCGGTAACCCAGTCGACGATCCCTTCCGCGTCACGGGCGTGATGATGCAGTATTACCACGTCTGTAAACGGGAACTCTGGTTCGCCTCGAGAAACCTCGAGATCGATCGCGAAAACCCGACCGTCGTTCGCGGGACCCAGGTGGATGACACTGCCTACGGTGACAAACGCCGAAACCTGCATCTCGGGATGATCTCACTTGACTTGCTCGAGGACGGACGCGTCGTCGAGGTCAAACCCTCCTCGGCGCTGACCGAGCCTGCAGAGATGCAACTGTCGTACTACCTCTGGTATCTCGATCGCGTTGCCGGCATCGAGAAAGACGGCGTCCTCGCCCATCCTCGAGAGCGCAGACGTGAACCGGTCGAACTCACCGACGAGCGAGCACAAGCGGTCGAAGACGCAATTTGTGGCATTCACGAAATCGTTACGAGCGAGAGCCCGCCAGCAGCTGAAGAAAAGCCGTTCTGTGACTCGTGTGCCTACCACGACTTCTGTTGGTGTTGATCATGGACAGCAATTACCACATCTTTTCGGACGGACGAATTGAACGGAAAGACGATACAATCCGGCTCGTCACCGAAGACGACGAGAAAAAATACGTCCCGATCGAGAACGCCGAGGCGTTTTACTTGCACGGACAGATCGATTTCAACACCCGACTGATGTCGTTTCTGAACAAACAGGGCGTTGCAATTCACGTCTTCGGGTGGGAAGACTACTACGCCGGTTCGATCATGCCCAAACGCGGCCAGACATCGGGCCGAACCGTAGTCGAGCAGGTTCGCGCCTACGACGACACCGCCCACCGTCGAGAAATCGCTTCGAAATTCGTCGCCGGTAGCATCCACAACATGCGAACCAACGTCGTCTACTACGACGGCCGGAGCTGTGATCTTGAGGCCGAACTCGCCGATCTCGAGGCCGCAGCCGCTCGTGTCGATCCCGAGTTACCGGTCGACGAACTGATGGGAATCGAAGCGACGGCACGGAAGGCCTACTACCGCTCGTTCAACGAGATTCTCCCTGCGGAATTCAAACTCGCTCGTCGGGAGTACAACCCGCCGCCAAACGAGATTAACAGCCTCATCTCCTTTGGCAACTCGCTCGTCTACGCGAACTGCGTTTCGGCAATCCGCGCGACAGCCCTCGATCCGACGATCAGCTATCTTCACGAACCCGGCGAGCGCCGGTATTCGCTCTCGCTCGATCTTGCGGACTTGTTTAAACCCATCCTCGCCGATCGAGTGCTGTTTCGACTTATCAACCGCGGCCAAATCACACACGATGACTTCGAAACCGAGCTCGGTTCGTGTCTGCTGAACGAAGGCGGTCGAAAAAGCTATTCGATGGCATTCGAAGAAACTCTCGAGCGGACTGTCGACCATCCACAGCTAAACCGAAAGGTGAGCTATCAGTATCTGCTTCGACTCGAGGCGTACAAACTCAAAAAACATCTCCTGACTGGCGAAGGTTACGAACCGTTCAAACGATGGTGGTAAGATGTACGTCGTGATGGTGTATGACCTGCAGGCAGACAGGACGCACAAAGCACTCAAGATTGGTCGCAGGTACCTTACCCACGTTCAGAATTCCGTCCTCGAAGGCGAGATTTCAGAAGGGGACTTACAACGACTCCGAAATGAGATCGACGACCTCCTCGAGCCTGGTGAGTCTACGATTATCTATGAGCTGTCGTCGGATACATTACTCAACCGAACCGTCTACGGTGAGGATCCGACTGAAGATCGGCGATTCCTTTAGATTTCCGTCGACCTCTAGGGGTTGAACCACGATTGGGGGTCGACGGAAGTTCTTTGTGTTGGTTATGCGTTAGGGGACTTATGCCTCGCATATTGGGCATGGTTTCAGACGAACCCTTGTGGGGTTGAAGCCAATTTTGCGCATCCCAGCGCGGATGGCCTCAGATCGTTTCAGACGAACCCTTGT
>LKMM01000053.1 GCA_001563885.1 Natrialbaceae archaeon B1-Br10_E2g27 | reverse complement strand
CATCACGATCGCCAATACCTCAGACTGGCCCCGTCGTTCATTCACCATTATTGATACTACTTATCTCGCTATAGATAGCATTTATGGCCAACATTAGTAGAAAATTCTGAGTTTACTTAGTAAAATAAACACTAATCTCCGGTGAAAAACCATGACGGAGTCGGGCTGGAATCGGTCTCACTCGAGAAATCCACGACAACACTCGAGAATCAGTTACTCGAGGTCGACGGTAGCGATTCGAACGTCGACTGCAGTCTGGGAAAAGGGCATTTCGACGAGTGTGTTCCGGGTAGCATAGGGATGGAGGCGATCCTCGAGGCGTTCGTCGAAATGAAAGTGAAAGTGATCGTTCTGTTCGTCGCCGTTGATTTCGTCGACGACAATCGCGCCATAGGCGCTGAAGTTTCCGTGGACGTCGATCGTCGACTCCGTTCCGTGGATGTAGCCGGTAATTTCGGGTCCCTTTGGGTTTTGGTCTCTCGCTGGGCCGCCCCGGTCCTGTTCGCCCTCGACGTGGATATCGCCACCGACGAACATCGAGACGGCTTCGGAATCGTACGCATCGACCGTACGTATTGCAGCGTCTCGTCCGAGCGTCGTTTCGCCGTGGACGTAGATGTCGATTGCGGCGTCGACGACGAGTTCTCCATCGGCGTCCACCTCGAGGTCGCCCTCGACGATCAGAACCGAAGTACCGGTAACGTTGATGCGCTCATCGATCGACAGGTCGTCGTTCGAGGCGTGATAAATGCCACCGGAGAGGTCTTCGGTCCCGTCGTACGGCTGTGAGTCGACGGTCTCGCTGTCGATAAGAAACTCGGCCGTCGAGTTCAACTCGAGTGGCGTCATCGGTTCGATATCGCCTGTCACCTCGAAGTTGGTACTCGAGTCGTCCGGCTCCGAGCCACTCTCGTCGTACCGAAAGTCACCATCGACAACCAATTCCCCGCTTCCAGCCCCAAGATTGCTGTCCGTAACGGTGCTCGAGACGACGAGGTTGTCGCCGGTGTTGCCGTGTCTATCGTAACTTTGCATCCACGACGAGGGCATATCGTTGAGGTTCAGTGCAGCGCCGTCGTTTTCGCTGATCGACAGCGAACTATCGGGGAACGTCGGTCCCGTCTCGTAATCGAAGACCGCACGCACCGTCTGGTTTCGCTCATATTCCGTCGTGGTCACCGGTGCGTTCGTTCCCTCGAACTGTTCGGCCCACAGTTGGTAATACTCGCTTTCTATTTCGACCTCGAGGACATCGGGCGTCTCGCCGCCGAGCAGTTCGGCCGTCCCGGTATGTGTAATCGAGCCGTCAAAGCCCCCACTTACACCGGTAAGGTGATGCAACTCGAGTAACGTCGACTCGGCCCGAAGATCGAATCGAGGGCTGTTGAGGACTCGGTTGTCTTCCTCGTCGATAACTAACCCGCCCTCGTAGACGATCCCATCGCGCGCTAACTGCCCGATTTGTTCGTCGTATCGTTCGTCGCCATCGACAGTAATCGTTACACTCGGCCGATCACTGTTCGAAGCGACATACCCATCTTGGACGTCTATCGAAGTCGACCCTTCCTCCGAACGGACGGTGCTTTCAACCTGGTGTGAAATTGAGTTGATTTCATTGACGTCGTGTTGGTACTGTGAGTGTTCTTGAATCGATCCAATTGCTGCGTTCCCCACAACGAAGACGCTGCTTGCGCCGACGATGACAAGCCCAATCAGCAGCACAATCCCCACTACTTCGGACTGGCTGCGCTGATCGTACATCGCACCGAACTATCGGTTGTACATGTATATCTATATTTCTGATAATTACCTGTCGTATGCCGGCCAGCCAGTCACGTCACGGAAGATAAACACTTGTATATCGAGCCCATCCTAGAGTGGATAGATGACGCGTACAGCCGAGAAAATCAACGCCCTCGTTCGTGAGGATGGTTCGATGGTCGACGCCTTAGAGGCCATCCGCGAACAGGCCGACGAAAACGGTGGCGAAATACAGTGGGGCGACGTCAACGACGATCTCTCGAGTGGCCAGTGGGGACGACTGATCGAAAAGGGAATTCTGATCGACGGCACTGATGGGTTCGAAATCGCCGACCGCGAGGCCTACGACGAGGCACTCGAGGCCGATACGGACTCGATCGCCGGCGACGTCGATATCGACGAAGAAGAGACGAAGTGGTCACAGTGGGATAAGCTGGCTGCCGTCGGGTCGGTCATGTTGATGATCGGCTACTGGCTCGAGTCGGTTCGGGATACGATCGGCGGGACAATCGACCTGGCACTGGCACCACTGGATGCTGCGTTGCCGTTTTATGCAGTAATTCTGGCTGTGGCCCTGCTTACGGGACTGTACTCGACGCTGTTGCAGGCCAACCTGATGAACCCCGAGGTCATCGGCAAGTATCAACAGCGGATGAAAGCGGTCCAAGAGAAACAAAAAGACGCCCAAAAGCGCAAGAAAGAAGCCGAAGAGCGCGACGCCAGCGACGCCGAGATCGAACGCCTCGAGAACGAACTCGAGGAGATCCAAGAAGAGCAGATGGAGGCGATGGCCGAGAACATGGGGATGTTCAAAGAGCAGTTCCGGCCGATGGTCTGGATCATGCTGTTTACGATTCCGCTGTTTTTGTGGATGTACTGGAAGATCCTAGACGGCCACGTCAGCGCAACCGAGATGACGATGGTGATGCCGATTACGGGCGAGATCCAACTCGATCAGGGAATCATCGGCCCGATGTGGGCCTGGATCGTCTGGTATTTCCTCTGTTCGATGGGCTTTACCCAACTCCTTCGGAAGGCGTTGAACATCGATATGACGCCGGCTGGAACCTGACCCCGTCTCGAGATTGTTGGCGTTTTGATTTTTCAAACCGAGGGACCCAACACGTCCAAAACGGCGTTCGTCGAAACCCGGTCCGAGCTGAAAAGCAAAGCCAGGGCGGGGATTTGAACCCCGGAAGTCTCGATTACAAGTCGAGTGCATGAACCGCCCATGCTCCCCTGGCGCTGATCGATCGTTGGCGGTCCTCCTTTGAGTGTGTGTCGTTTTCCGATCGGTCGTCGCCGGCTCGAGCCATCGTCACCTATCGACGACTCGAGCCATCGTCACTCGTCGCGGCTCGAAGCCGTGATCTGCATAGAAGCGTCTGGCAGCGTCGTTTTTGGCCATCACTTCGAGGGTGACGATGTCAACATCGGCCGTGTCGAACCGCTCTAAGACGGCCTCGAGCAGCGCCGAACCGATCCCCTGTCGGCGATAAGGCGGATCGACATAAAGGTTCGTCAGCAGTCCGCGTGTTCGATCGAGTTCGAGTGCGCCGTGGTCGATCGTACTCGAGGCGAAGCCGACCGGTTCGTCCCCAACGCGAGCGACGAGGAGGCCGTCGGCTGCAACGGAGGCAGCGAGCGTCTCGGACATCGCCGCCCGATTCGCCTCGGCCTGGATTGCAGAGCCATACGCCCGCTGGTCTCGAGCCAGATCGACCCACATGTCGGTGACGGCGTCGACGTCGTCGCCGCGTGCGTGTTCAATGTTCATGAGCGTCGTTGACGTTCTTCATGAGTGCCATTGACTTTCCAGTATCGTCGTCGACCCTTTGTGATTGCCTTGGCTCGGTTCGGACCCACGCCGAGGCGATCACACCGATCGACAATCCTGACAGACGAGTTGCCCGTTGGCGTCCCAGAGTTGATCCGCAAGTGAGCCACAAGCTTCACAGACCCCCTGTGTCGTATACTCGTCGCCACCGTTTGGCGTCAGTTGGCCGTTTGGATCGCCCTCGAGCATTGCGGTTGGTTCTTCTGTGGGACGCTCAGATGCGGCGGGCGTTTGCGTTGGCGTCATCGTCGCCCGGAACGAGCCAGCAGCGGCGATGACGTCTCGCTGGGTGACCACGCCAAGCAGTTCGGTTTCAGCCTCGACGACGACGTTGCGGATATTCTCACGAGCCATCATCGTTGCGACGTCGGTGAGTGACCGATCCGGGTCGACGGAGATGACGGGCGTCGACATGGCTGTCTCGACGGTCGTCTCAGCCGGGGACGCCTCCTCGTCGACGACGCCGAGGACGTCCCACTCGGTCATAATTCCAACCGGTTCGGAGCCGCGGACGACGAGTACACAACTCGCCCGTTCTTCACGCATGAGCCGAACGGCACCGAGGACGGTGTCCGACTCGCTGACACCGACGTATTCGGTCGTCAGGACATCCCTGACCGACAGTTCCGATTCCATATGTGAACAATAGACATAGCCGGGCTAAAAACTACCTCCAGCAGCTTTATGCGGGTTCGCAAAGAATCTGTACAGTTAGGTCTCCCACTCGAGTTCGACACGGGTGCCGTCGGCCCGGCAGGTCTCGAGTGCGTGTTTTGCGCCGTAGCCGGCAACGTGTGCGTCCTCGCCACGACCGACGCCGACCTGTAATTTGACGTCTACGGTTTCTTCGACGTGGGCAATGGCCTCCTCGTAGGCGGCGGTCTCAATGTCTGGGCAGACGACGATGATGTTGTCGCCACCGACGAAAAACGAGAGGCTGTCGTGTGCGTGGCGCATGTGTCCCATGAGTTCAGCATAGCCCTGCTCGATTTCGATGAACGTATCGAAGGCGTTGAGTTCGTCGGTGTAGTTGCCGGTTGCGTTGATCACGTCAAAGTGTGCGATCTGGACGTCCGCGTCGGTTCGGTGGGGTTCATCGACAGTTCTGCCCTCGAGACACTCCCGGCGGTCGTCGTCCTGTGCGCTGCCGGCGTCTTGGATGCGCTGGGTGGCATCGGCAAGTGCCTGGACGGGATCAGTTCCGGTCGCCACTCCGAGACTCAGCGTGACGGGATATCGGTTACCGACCGATTCCTGTAGGAGTGCGTGATCGTCCATCGAGAGGCCGTTCGTGACCGCGATCATGTTGTCGAAGCGCGTAAAGAAGACATACCCACCGCGGTTGCCGACGAACTGAGAGATATCCGCGTACAGTCGCGATTGCAACGTCTGGAGGTCGGCCTCTCGACGGGGTGTCGGCGTCACGGTCCACGGCCCGTAGTTGTCGATCTGAACGAGCGTTACCTGCGTGTTAGTCACGATAGTCGGATCTTTCGAACGCCGTCGTATAAGTGATACGCAATCCAGATTCGTGATGTTCCGCGAAAACGAACCGCTCTCCCTTGACACTCTCCCCGCGCTGAACACGGGACACTCCTCGAGTTCTCGTAAGGCACCAGCGTATCGAAACTGAATCAGCCTCTCAGGCGCGTTTTTTCTCGGGATCGGACCCAGTTGGGTGATACTCCCAGAAGTTGCCCTCGCGCATGGCTGTGCCGACGGCCTTGTGCATGTCGACGATCGTCTCGAACTCCTCGGGTTCGACGTGTTCGAAAATGTCGCCCAGGGCGACGACTTTCTCGTGGTTGATGCGGATCGGGTCGTCGCCGTACTCCTCGAGGAAGGCCTCCCGTTCTAGGGGAAAGTCTTCTTCTTCGTCGACTTTCTTGGCGATAATCGCCATGTCGTATTTGCGCATGCCCTCGCTTCCCTCCTCACCGTCGGGATCGTGTGGCCAGTCCGCACTCATACTCTGACGTGTGTGTGGTGGTCGCAAAAGGGTTACTCTTGTCCGTTGCGACACGACCCGAATCGAACTGCCGAACCTACAGAACGAAGTGCGTGCTCCTCCGATTCGGACAAAATGCGTCGGAAAACAGCATATATTGTTCGACTGTCTCCTATAGTGCTCGATGGCAAAAATAATCCAACCAAAATCCGACGTTAGCGGACAGATGGCAACCTTTATCCGTATCACCCCACTCGTATGCATTGTAATGGCAAACGGTAAGGTTGATTTCTTCAACGACACTGGCGGCTACGGTTTCATCACGACGGACGACTCTGACGACGACGTGTTTTTCCACATGGAAGACGTTGGCGGCGAGGATCTGACTGAAGGCACCGAGATCGAATTCGACATCGAACAGGCCCCGAAAGGCCCACGCGCGAAAAACGTCGTTCGCGCATAATCTGAGCTTCGTCACCGTTCGGTGACAGCTCTGTTTTTTCGGAAGCAACCTATGAGCTACTGGTATCATCGTCCGACGAGCCGACTCGTGGCTCGCCCGAAACCGCGTCCACGTGGACCTGAAGCGGGCCGGAGTCGGCCTCGAGCGGGACGACCCACGAGCCGGAGGTTCGGTGTGGTTCGTCGACGACGACGGCTCCCTGGTAGCCGTTTTGGCTGGCTTCCCGTTGGGCAATCCGGCGGGCCTCCGCTGGGTCGTCAATCCGAACCGTTTCGGAAAGCCGAACAGTGACGACGGGAACGTCAGCCATTCGAACGATCCGTTCGGTAACGGAGCCGACCAGGACCCGATCGATACCAGTTCGTCCCTGTGTGCCCATAACGATCATATCGACGTCGTGTTCGTCGACGTACTCGAGGATCACCTCGTGTGGGACACCCTGGTCGACCGCAGTGAAGACCTCGAGTCCCTCGCGACTGGCTTCGGCCTCGACGCACTCGACAGCACGGTGGGCCGCCGAAGTCGCCGTCTCGCTCTCGAGCGTGCCGAAGGGGCCCTCGGGGATGACTGATAACCCGTGTACAGTCGCGTCGAACCGGTCTGCGATAGTCAACCCGTGGATAAGCGAGCGACGAGTGCCATCGCTACCGTCTGTCGGGATCAGGACGTCCTGGTACATCGATATGCCCTAGGGATGGGAGACCTAAATATTCGGGAGGCCGACCGACACCGATCGATGTGGCTTTTCGGTGCCCAACACAACAGTGCTTATCGCGGGTGGGCCAACCAGTCGCTCTCATACGGATCGCTGTCCGTCATTTTTGATCCAACCGCGACACGTCCGGGGGTAGATCGGTACAGCAACCCGTATCAGCCAAGGATGACGTGGTCGCCGGTGATCGCTCCCCCACACATCGGACAGCCGTGTTCGACGGTTGCCTCCGCAGCAGCGTGTCCGAAATCGATTCGACTCTCGCAGTTCGGACACCGAAGTTCGTAGCTCTTCATATGTGCTATAACGTCCCTATTCCGGATAGGGGTCGTACCACGATATCATGGACGTTTAAACCAGCGAGCGATACGGATCTCATCGGGCCACGACTGAACTCGTCGGCTTCCGCCTCGAGGCTCTGTGACTCGAGACGGTCTCCGCATACTACCGGCCGAAGCTGAGTGAAGATTCTCGCCATCTCGGGGCGGCGATTCATGACGGACGTCCGGCAGTATCAGACCGAAGAAGCGTCGACACCCGTGCGTTTTCTTTGAGTTTGAGACCGCCCTCGGGGACCGAAAGCGGGAGCAACGGCAGATGTGAGGTGACGATAACCGACGGGTGGGAACCGCCACGAGCCAGCAGTTCGTTTCGTGGCTGTACCAGCAACCGTTCGTCGGTACCGACCAGAAACTCGTTGTGCTGGAGGACATACCGCCCACCCTCGAGATTCCACCAGCCGTACTCGTCGTCAGCTGATCGGCGCTCGGTCTCGATGGGGTCGAGTTCGGCGTCCTCGAGTTCGTCACCGCCGAAGTCGAGTCGGCCGGGTCCGTCGACCTCATAGATCGCACTGACGGTCAGATCGATGCCGTAGTCGTGGACCTGTACCGGTTCGTAGACGAGGTTGTCGACCACCTCAGAGAGGGAGTGGTCTGTGGACATTTCGATCGAACTGATGAGTTCGACCGATAAAAAACGTACTCTCGAGCGTCGACATGACGGCGTGTCGACGGCAGTCAGAGCCGTTTCAGCGTGCTCTTGATGGTTTCGGTAACCGAGTGGGTCGTCGGCGTGCGAGCAGTCAGGGTGTTTCTGTCGTGAGCGCTGCCCTGTCGGGACCGTGTTTGCCGGCCGGACCACAACTCTGTGACAGCGTTGTGGCTATCGCGAAAAAACGGGAGGGGGTCGTCGATAGAGGCATAATCAAACCGTGGATGACGAACGATCGACGCGATGATCTCGACTACTGTCGCGGCAAACGGCGGGCGCTCGACGACGGGATACTCCTCAGTGAGAATACTGTGGAGGTGTAACAGCTCTCCACGCAGGAGATGTCCCCCGATACCCACGTCGTAGTCGGGCTCACGTCGGATCGGTCGACCGGTTGCGTGCCGCCAATAGAGGTATGGAAAGTCGACACCGGCCTCTATCGTAAACGGCAACGACGTCCAGAATCGCGGGTTGATCTCCATGAGTTTGAACTCGCCTGTCTCGGGATCACGCAGGAACTCGACCATTGCAAGGCCGTGCCACTCGAGTTCATCGAGGAGGCATCGGCCGGCACGATCCAACGCGGGGATATCGACGGATTCGCGGTAGGCACTTGGACCGCCGGCGTACTTCCAGCCGCGGCGCTGGCAGTGCTGGAATGTCGCGATCGGATCGCCGTGGTCGTAGAGGGCAAAGAAGGCATATTCGTCGGATTTGGGGACGTACTCCTGGACGAGCGGGACGTGTCCCATCTCCTCGACGACCCCCTGATATTCGGGGGCTTCGTCAGCTGGGACATATCGCGTGGAGTGAGGGTTGGTTCGTCGTTCTGTAAATGTCGTGGAGTACTCCGGAGCGTGGACAGTAAAACGGGGCTTGATAATCGTCTCATCGCTCCAGTCGGACCACGCATCGAGTGACGTCGTCTCCGGAACGGAAACACCGGCCGAGCGTGCGACATCGAACAACTCGAGACGGTCTTGAACCCGACGAAGCCCCTCGAGTGAGGGCCACGAGGTCGCGACGTACTTGCTCAGTTGTGATTTGTTCCGAGCGAGTGTATAGATGTCCGCTTCCCGAACCGGGATTATTGTCGTGATATCCGGTCGGCGAGCAAGTTTGAGCAGTCGGTCTTCGTAGGCCGAAAGCGAGACTCCGGGATTGGGGACAGCGATGGTTTCGTTGGCGTACCGGGAGCTGAATCCGGGCGGTCGGCGCTGTTCTGAGATGGCAACGGTCTCGATGCCTCGTCTCCCCAGCGAACGCATACAGGCGACGCTGCTTGCGGCATCGATCGCTGGGACGACGACGTTCTCTGTCGCGCTATCGCGGGCCCCGGCCATGGAGCATATGTAAAAACAGCGTGGCTTAGTTAATGGCGCTTGCAGAATACACACACGGCATGTAACGAGACCATATTGTCGACAGATATACCACCGGCTCAGACACCGCCAAAGTAACAATCGCTTTTAGACGGTCAGCCACGACCAGCTAATCGGCTCTCGATTTGGCTATCTAGTACTCCGCCAAGCGTCGACTGATGCGTCGAACCGACACCCGACGACTGGTTCGACCCATCAGTTCAGGCTTGCCAAAGCACTAGACACGACTACCCAGTAACTAGTACTCCGCCAAGCGTCGACTGATGTGTCGAACCGACATCCACCGACTGGTTCGACCCATCAGTTCAGGCTTGCCAAAGCACTAGTGGTCGAGGAAGCGTTCCAATACGCTGCTGATACTGCCGGACGTACGTCGTGAATCGCCGCCACGGGGTGGCGAGAATCTTCATACAGTTCCGTCCGATAGTATGAACCCGAGGACGCGACCACTGCAGAGAGTGCATGGAACGCGATTCAAACCTGTCGTGAAGTATACAACCACGTGCTCACCCAAGAGTACAAACCCGCTCCAGACTACGACAAACCATCGTACACTACGATACAGAACAAACTTCCACATAGAGGTCTGGAACCGAATCTCGGGGAAATGAGACGTCAACGTCTCCCCAGCAGTGCGGACAGACCTCCTGTCGGATCGAGTCGAGATCGCTGCCATGACGGGAGAGTGCGACCTCGAGTAGCTCCGAGAGCGATCGCGCTCTCGCCGCAGTTGGCGGGACAGGATAGCCAACCGCAAACCCGTGGTCGGGGCAGGTCACCGCCAGGAGCTGGTTGACGTAGCGTGTGCTCAGTCGGTTCTCACACCGAGGACAGGTGTCCTCGAGTTCGAGTGTGTCGCCGGCGTCCGACGTCTCCGGGTCGTCGGCCGCGTACGTTCCCGTCCGAATCGCCGAGACGCCTTCTCGTTCGGACTCGAGTTGGTCGCGATCCAGTTCTCGTTTCTCGTCGTTGGCCTTGCGTACGTTCTGTATCGCCCGGGATTTCCCGACCGGTCGAACTCTCGCTGTCGTTACTGCCGGCGTTGGTGCCGGCCTTGTCGTCGTGGCTCTCTCGATGGCTCTCACCGACCAACTGCTGGTCGGCATCGAACTCCTTCCGGATTTCAACGAGTGCCTCGGCTTCGATGGGAGAACGGCGTCGGCGTACGTCGTCGGTGTGGCCCTCTCAATCTTGGTCGTCGGTCCCGTAGAGGAGTTTCTCTTCCGCGGTGTCTTCCAGGGGAGGTTGCGAGAAGCGTTTCCTCCGATGCTCGCAATCGGACTTGCAGGTCTCGTCTTCGCGTTCTTTCATCTGTACCTGATACTCGTGTTCTTGCCGTCGGTCGGCGTGGTCGTTCACCTCGTCGCCTACTATACGACCATGGGAGCGGTGTTTGGATTCGTCTACGAGCGAACGGGTACTCTGATCGCCCCAGCGCTCACCCACGGCGTGTTCAACGCTATCCTGTTCGGCTGGATGATCGGTGTAATATAACGCGCCGACACCTACAACAGCGACCGACACTCTCCAAGCGGCGGAAACCAAAGCATCCCTCCCCGTTCGTCGTCCCAGACACCCGGATGAAAGCCATCGATATCACGAACAAGTGGCGACTGAAAGTCCGATCCACGCATTCGATTGACCGTCATCCCCGCGGCGAGTGACGTAAACGCAGGAAGCATCACCACATCTGCACCCTCGTACGCGGCGGGGCCGTATAGAAAACACGGCAGTTTTCGACCCTCGAGGTCGATGGCGGGGTGGTCGTGGCCGATCACGTACCGGTCGGCCTCGAGCGT
>LKMM01000003.1 GCA_001563885.1 Natrialbaceae archaeon B1-Br10_E2g27 | reverse complement strand
ACTCCGGCTTGCGACAGCCACCGCAACGCGGCGGCGACTCATGCTATACGTCGGTGAAATAAAGATGTGCCGACGCGCTCTAGGGGCTCGTGTAGCCACTGGGAGTGTCGCTGGGTTGCTCCGTGGCGGTGGGCAATCGTACGACACACCCATGACACAACGAATCACGATCCACTGTGACTGTGGGACCGATATACAGGCAACGGCGACCGACCGTACTATCACCTGTCCGGACTGTGAGTCGGCGTTTGCTGTGAAACTACTTCCCCTCTCGAGTGAGGACGATGCACCCAGCTATGTCCACGGCACTCGTACGTATCGCGGCCCGTGAGGGCTGCGATCCGGTGGATCTGCCGCCGTTGTACGAAACGATCGATACCGTCCGCTGACGGCGACGGTCGAGCCGACAGTTCCTCGAGACGGGATACTGGAAATATTTTATGACGGATGGAAGCCTGGATCGTGTCGTGTGGACGGCCGCAGTTCACTCGAGAAAGTCTCGAGCGACGGTTGCGGCGGTCTCGCCGTCGTGGACGCGGCCGATGAGGTCGCGCATGGTGTCGACTGACTCGAGTCGGCTGGCAACGTCGTTGAGCGACGATTCGATCTCGGGTGTTCGCTCGAGGGCCGACTCGGCGACTACCGCGACGGGGAGGTACTCGGGGAAAAACGCCTCGTCGTCTTCAAGCGTGAGGAGGTGGTCGTCGGCGAGTTCGGGGTCGGTCGAAAACCCCATTACGACCTCGGCGTCACCGTCTTCGAGCAGCGTGTAGGTGTCGCCGGCTTCGACGACGCGGGCGGCTTCTCTGATTTCGGTTGCCCGATCGTCGGCGACGCCGTAGGCTTCCATAAAGCCAACCCAGCCGTCGTCGCGGTAGGCAAACTCATCGCCGAGGCTAAGTTTGACGTCGGTCTCTTCGAGGAGGCCTGCAAGATCGGATACCCTCTCGAGGCCGTTGTTGGCGGCGAACTCGTCGGTTGTCACCAGTTCGTAGGTGTTATCGAAGCCACCGGGTTCGAGGACGGCGATCCCGTCGCGTGCGGCCCGCTCGCGGATAGCCTCGAGGGAGTCGAGTGAGTCGTTTGCATAGTGCGATCGCTCGAGCGTCCCGGTGTACTCCCAGTAGTGGTCCAGGCCGCCGTATTTCGTGTACAGAAAGCTCTCGACGGTGGTTCGCTCGCCGATATCGTCCGTTCCGATCGACTCGAGGTCCGTTCGGTCTTCGAGGACGGAGACGGACATCTCGGCAAGCAAGACGTTTTCGATAAATCGCTTCGAGCCGACGAGCAACTCGTTTGTAGGCGTTTCGGAGTCGGCAGTTTGCTCGCTTGAATCGTTCGTGTCGTCTGTTTCGGGGGCTGGTTCGGCGTCGCTGCTAGAACAGCCAGCGAGGGCGGCTATCGTGGCCGCGCCGGTTGCCGTCAGGACGTGTCTGCGTGTTGGTTGGTCTCTCATGGGTGGTATCGTCGTAGGCGACTCGTCTGGCAGTTCCCGACGCTGAGCCGTATGTACGTGTAGAGGTATGGGGAGATATACCTATGTGAAAGACGCACTATCTTGTTTCGCTGTATGTAAAGCGGTAGCTTCCGGGTGTGGGTTGGGCTGTAACTCACGACAGTTCGGGATGCATTTAACGCAGTGTCACATCTTATCGATGTATGGACATCCGCCAGCTCGCTCGCGGGAGCATCGAGTGGGACCGCATCGAGCGTGTGGTCCGGACGCTGGCCGAGCGATACGACCGCGAAGTCGTCCGTGTGGAGTTTCTCGAGGCGGATAACTGGCTGTCGACGCCGTGTGTGATCGACGAGGAATTTTTCGTAAAGATCGTCTCGAGACAGAACGCCTTGGTTCATGCGCTGTTGACGGCGGGTCGGAACGTTGGGGCGGTATCCTCGGGGAGCGGGGGCTTTTTCGATCGGTTCGATACGCCACTCGAGATGGTCGAACACGAGTACGAGGCGACGGTTCGAATGCGCGAGATTGGGCTGAACGCCCCCAAACCGATCGAAGCGTTCGAGGTCAACGGACTGGGTGTGTTGGTCCTCGAGTATCTGCCGGCGTTTGAGACGTTAGAGTCTGTGTCGGATGCGACTGTCTCCGGGCTGGCCTTAGAGTTGTTCGAGATGCTCGAAACCTTACACGGGCACGGGTTGGCCCACGGCGATTTGCGCGCCGAAAACATCCTGCTGTGTGAAGATGAGTTGTATTTCATCGATGCGACGAGTGTCCACGAGGATCGAGTGCCGGAGACGACAGCCTATGATCTGGCCTGTGCGCTTGCGGTGTTAGAGCCCCGAATCGGCGCGCAGGCGGCCGTTGGGGCGGCTGCGTCGGTGTATACCCCCGACGAATTGCTCTCGGCGCGGGGGTTTCTGGATTTCGTCCGACTCCGGCCTGACCACGAGTTCGACTCGACGACGTTGCGAAGCGAACTCGAGAAGGCGGCTGATCTCGGCCAGCGGCGGTAATACTGTCGGACAAAGCGTATACATCTGATGGTCGACGCAGTCCTGACTCGGGTTCTGTGACGTTCAAAAGCGAGAACCCGACAACTGGTGAGACGCTGGCGACGGTCCATCGTGGGACAGCCGAGGACATCGACGCGGCACTCGAGATCCACAACGACACGCCCTACGGACTCGCAGGCGCGATCATCTCGGAGGACTACCGCCAACTCAACCGGTTCCGAGACCGTGCGGATCTCGGGTTGGCGTATGCGAATCTGCCGTGTATCGGCGCTGAGGTGCAGTTGCCCTTCGGCGGCGTCAAGAAGTCGGGCAACGGCTATCCCTCCGCGCGCAAGGCGATCGAAGCCGTCACCGAGCGTACTGCCTGGATGATGAACAACGCGGATGGAATCGAACTGGCCCAGGGCCTCTCTGCGGATATTACGACTCACGACGAGAAAGAAGGCGAGTAACAGCGTTCGACCCGGGCTCTCAGTCGTTTCCAGAGACTGTCGTCGTCTCACCCATGCCTGTCGGCGTGGGGTTCTCGAAGCTCTCCCAGTCGGCGTCCATCTCCGTGTCAGTGAGCAGACAGTCATCGAGTCGCTTCTCGAGGGCCTCGATATCGAGCTGTCGGCCGATCAGCGCGAGCCGAATCTCTCGGTCGCCCCACGTCTCGTCCCACTCTATATCGGGCTGGCCTTTTCGATAGAGTTCCTGGCGGTCGGCGTCGAAACTGGCAATCCAGCGGCCGGTCACCTCGAGGGTGGTCTGACCACCGGCGAAACTCGCGGTAATCGCCTGCCGATTTCGACCGGCGACCCAGCACAGTCCCTTCGCGCGGATCAGTCCCTCAGGTGGGTCCTCGAGAAAGGCAACGAAGCGTTCCGGATGAAACGGCCGGCGGCGGTGGTAGCTGTCGACGACGATGCCATACCGTTCGGGTGGATGAACGTGGTCGTCGTGGTCGTGTTCGCTGTGGTCGTGGCTGTGATCGCCGTGATCGCTGTGGTCGTGGTCGTCGTGACTGTGGCCGTCATGATCGTGCTCCTCCTCGTCCTCGAGTGTGCGTTTCCAGCCGGCGGCGTCGGTGGCTGCCTCGAGGTCGAACCGCTGGTGTCCAAAGAGACCGTCGGGATCGACGGCCCCGTACTCGGTGGTGATGACCTCGGCGTGGGGCTGGAGCGTCTCGAGTATCGCGAGGGCCGTCTCGCGTTCGTCGTTGGAGACGAGATCGCATTTGTTTACGACGAGCAGGTCACAGAACTCCACTTGCTCTAGGACGAGATCAGCGATGGGTCGACTCCCACTCTCGTCGGGGCCTTGCTGGGTCGGGCCCGTTTCGGGGTCGGCGTCGGCGAAGCGATCGTAGAACCGACGGGCGTCGACGACGGTGACGACCGCCTCGAGATCGTAGGGGGCCGCTGCGGGTCCGCGGACGAACTGGCGGGCGATCGGTTCGGGTTCGCCGACGCCGGAGGCTTCGATGACAAGCTGGTCGAAATCGTGTTCGCGCTGGAGTTGGACGACAGCCCGGGTAAGTTCGCCGCCGAGACTACAGCAGATACAGCCGTTTTCTAGGGCGAGGACTTCTTCGCCGGTCTCTAAGTCGGTTCGGGCTTCGACGAGGTCGGCGTCGACGTTGACTGAGCCGACGTCGTTGACCAACACGGCAATCTCGCGGTCGGTCGACTCGAGGAGGGTCGACAAGAGTGTCGTCTTCCCCGCGCCGAGTTCACCACAGAGGACAGTGACCGGAGTCTGCATTTACTGATCGGCGAGTGCGAGTTCACGTCGTTCTTCCGGTTCGAACGGATCGGCATACGTCTCCCAGTCATCGCCCATCTCGACGTCGGTGAGGACACACTCATCTAGGCGTTCGATCAGGCCCTCGTCGTCGAACTCACGAGCGATGAAGACGAGTCGGGTCATCCGGTCGCCCCACTGTTCGTCCCAGTCGTCTTTCAGGCCGGGACGGGCGGCGAAGTAGCGTTCGCGTTCGGCTTCCGGAAGCGTTGCGAGCCACTGCCCCGAGGGGCCAGCCCGAACTGAGGTACCGGCTTTGTCGACGCCCATCGCGACATCCTCGCGGCCGGCACTCCAGAAGAAGCCTTTCGCGCGGACGATTTCATCTGGCAGATCCGCGAGGAGGGCGGCGATCCGTTTGGGGTGGAACGGTCGGTCGCGCTGGTAGACAAAGGAGGTGACACC
The DNA here is from genome assembly GCA_001563885.1 of Natrialbaceae archaeon B1-Br10_E2g27. Taxonomy (GTDB): domain Archaea; phylum Halobacteriota; class Halobacteria; order Halobacteriales; family Natrialbaceae; genus Natrarchaeobaculum. Next base: position 22,159 of record LKMM01000003.1, on the reverse strand, counting down.
GTGTTCTTCCTGTGGGTCGTGGTGGTGGTCGTGTTTGAGTTCGTGTTTCCACCCTGCCGAATCGCTCGCTTCCTGGAAGTCGAAACGGCCGGTGCCCAGAATCTCGTCGGGAGCAATCTCACCGAACTCCGTCCGAACGAGTTTTGCACGGGGTTGTAGCGCCTCGAGGACGGTTTCGATCTCGTCTAGGGCATCATCAGGGACGAGGTCACACTTGTTGAGTAAGAGGACATCACAGAACTCGATCTGATCGAGTAAGACTTCCTCGGGAACGCGGCCGGCTTCGCCCGTGAGTTGCTGGTCGGTCAGTGCGGCCCCGGAGTCAAACGACTCCCAGACGGCGTGGGCGTTGACCACAGTCACCATCGTATCGAGTTCGTAGGTATCCGTCGGGTCGAACTCGGCATCTTCAAAGCCCATCGCGAACGTCTGGGCGACGGGAATCGGTTCGGAGATACCCGAGGATTCGACCAGCAAGTAATCGAAGTCGCGGCGGTCGGCCAGCGCACCGACCTCATCTAACATGTCACCACGTAGTCGACAACAGATACAGCCGTTTGACATCTCGATGATCTCTTGATCGCCCCCCAGATCCGACTGCTGGGCGACGTGTTCGGCGTCGACGTTTACCTCACCCATGTCGTTGACGACGACGGCGACATCGAGGCCGTGGTCTGCGGTCAGCACGTGGTTGAGGACGGTCGTTTTGCCCGCCCCGAGCGGGCCACTGAGCACGGTTACGGGAATTCGGTCGTCTACCATCGTATCCTAAACTAGGATCTTGATCCTTGTCAATGTTAGTTATTACGTTCACAGAGGGAGTTGAATAACAAGTGCTATTATTTTATTCAGCTATATTCATAGTATGCCAGTCGTCAGCGTCTCGATGCCCGCTGAATTGCTCGACCGACTCGACACCGTAGCCGACGAGTACGAGTACACTGGTCGCAGCGAAGTCGTCCGAGAAGGTGCTCGAGCCCTCCTCGGCGAGTTCGACGACGAGCGACTCGACGGTCGCGAACTCGCCGGCATCATCAGCGTCTTCTCCGAGTACGGAGACACCAATGCAAGCCACGTCACGCCGCTGCGTCACGACCACGAAGGGCTCATCGTCTCGAGCGATCACAGCCACGTCGGTTCGTACTGTCTCGATCTGTTCGTCCTCGAGGGCACGCTCGAGGAAATCTCGGCGTTCGTCACCACTGCCCGTGCGGCCGACGGCGTCGAGACCGTCGAGTACTCGCTGGTCCCACTCGATGGAATCGGTCAGATACAACTGGAGTAGGGCGGAGCTAATCCCGTGTGGGTGACGACTGCCTCGAGTGAAACAGATGACACTCGGCCGTCGGCGAGTGCAGGCACTATGACTTCTGCAGGCGACCTCGAAGGGGAACCTCGTCGGAAACTGCACAGCCGGCGACAGCCCACACATGCATACGAGTCTCGAAGTTGAGTACTGGGTGATCGATTCCGACGGTCGTCTCACCTCGCCGGGTTCGCTCGCCGACGAGATGTACACCGAACGGGAGTTCGTCGAGCCGCTGTTCGAGTTGAAGACCCCGCCGTGTGCATCGATCGACGAACTCAGACGCGTCTTCGTCGGCCGTCTCGAGGCCGTCCTCTCGAAAGCCGACGACCTCGGAAAGGGGCTGGTGCCGCTTGGGACGCCAGTGAACACAGACTCGATCGAGCGCTGGCCAGACGAGCGCGCCCGCGTTCAGGAGGCCGTCATCGGCGCGGATTTCGAGTATACGAAACACTGTGCCGGCACGCACATCCACTTCGAGAAACGAAATGTCACCGACCAGTTGAACGCGCTGATCGGCCTCGATGCCGCCCTGGCGCTCGTCAACTCCTCACCGTATCTCGGCGGCGAGCGGGTCGCAAACAGCGCTCGAGCCTACTGTTACCGAAAGCGGGCCTACCGGTCATATCCAAAACACGGCCAGCTCTGGCACTACGTCGAAAGTGTCGGCGAATGGCACCGCCGCCTCGAGCGCCGGTATGAGGAGTTCGTCTCCGCTGCCCTCGAGGACGGAATCGACGAGTCGACGGTCGAGGCGAACTTCTCGCCCGATGACGTCGTCTGGACGCCGGTACGGCTCAGAGACCAGATGCCAACCGTCGAATGGCGCTCACCGGATACCGCGTTGCCGAGTCAACTGCTCCAACTGGCTGGGGAACTTACGTCGATTCTCGATTCAGTTCACCACCGGAACGTCCGGATCGAGGCCGAAAGCGCCATCGACCACACAGGAGCCGTCTCCGAGACCGAACTGGTTCTTCCGGAGTTCGAGACCGCCTGTGACCTCGCCGAGGCCGCGATAGACGACGGCCTCGAGTCGGGTGCAGTCGCCCACTATCTCGACCGGATGGGGTTTTCGGTCGCCGACTACCACCCGCTGTCGATGCAGATCGGTGGCCGTCAGTACGTCCCGAAGGTCGACGCCCGCGAACTTCGACTCGAGTACGCAGACGTTCTCGAAGACGACGTCGACGCACTCGCCCGCTCGCTCGAATAGTGGCTTTAGCTGAGTCAGTTGGCTCGCTCGAGCACCTCGGGAACCCAGCCTCGGTTTGGATCGTCAGTTTCGTCCATCCACGCTGTGAGTCGCTTGCGCATCTCGCGGCGGACGTCGGCGTAGTCAGGGTGGTCGATCAGGTTCTGAAGTTCGGCGGGGTCTGCCTCGAGGTCGTACAGTTCGTCGATGTCGGGGCCGTTGTAAACGTACTTGTGCTGGCGCGTGCGGACCATCCGCTGGCTGTAGAGGCCAAACTCGTCGCCGTGATACTGCGCAAAAACCGAGTCGGGCCACCCGTCGACGTCAGTCCCCTCGAGCAGGGAGAGGAGACTCCGGGCGTCGAACGTATCCGGCACCTCGAGGTCGGCAATCTCGAGAACCGTCGGGGCCAAATCGTGGAGATGGACGGGGCGCTCGCAGGTCGTTCCGGGTTCGGTGACGCCGGGCCAGCGCACCTGCAAGGGGATACGATAGGTATCGTCGTACATCAACGGACCCTTGTTGAACTGGCGGTGACTGCCGACGAAATCGCCGTGGTCAGAGGTGTGGACGACGACCGTCTCCTCGTCGATACCGAACGCCTCGAGGGCCTCGAGGACACGCTCGAGTTGGTCGTCGATTAGGGAGATAAAGCCCCGATACTTGGCGATGGCCTCGGCCCACAGTTCCCAGTCGAAATCGGTGACGCCACGGTAAGCGAGGTAGTTTTCCTGGACGCGTGGCTTGCCGTCGTAGGTTTCGGCGTAGCTTGCAGGGAGGTCGATATTCGCAGGATCATACATCGAGGCGTAGGGTTCGGGAACGACGTAGGGATGGTGTGGGCCATAAAAGTCCGCCCGGTGAAAAAACGGGCCTGTCTCGCTCGAGTTCCCGTGGACGTGGGCCTCGAGGGCCTCGATGGTTCGGTCGGCGAGAAAGGCCGCCCGCGTCTCTTCGACGTCGACCGGCGTCGTTGCGGCGACGAACGTCCCCTGGTTGCCATCCCGGGGATCCGCGCCCGTATACAGTTCATCCTCGAGGTCGACCTCACCGACGGGAACGCCTCGGTTCCGTCGGTACTCACGAAACGCCTCGTCGATGTCGTCGTGGTGTCTGTCGCTGCCGCCGAGGTAAGCAAAGCCGAAGTCCTCGGGCGTCTGGTCACGCCCGACGTGCCACTTGCCGGTGTACGTACAGGTATAGCCGTTTGCATCGAGTACGTCCGAAAACGTCGGAATCCCCGACGGCAGGTTCGCCTGGATCGCATCGGCCTCGTGGCAGTTGTTCAACATGCCATGTCCGTGGGGGAACTGCCCCGTCAATAACGACGCCCGGGCAGCAGAGCAGATACTGATCGGCGTAAACGCCTGGGTGAACTGCATTCCCTCACTCGAGAGACGATCCATCGCGTCGGTCTCGACAGGTGGCCCGTCGGGTCTGGTGTAGTCGTATCGCTCCTGGTCGGTGATGGCGAGCAAGACGTTCGGTCGACGGTCGGTCATCCGGCGACGTACACCGACGGGGTAGTTAGTTTTGGGTCCCGAGGTCGGTTCGTCCGACCCTATCGGGTTAGCGAACAGCAACAGCGACGGGTGAACGCACACGAGTTCACAAGCGCTGATTAAAAAACGTCGACAACGACACCCCTTGACCGTCGAGTAGCCCGATCAGACGAAATCGTCGAACGTCGGCCGCTCGTACTCCCCGGGGAACGTCTCGAGTGGCACCTGGGTCTGCTCGCCGCTTTCCATATCCTTGATAGTCACCTCGTCGTTCGCTAGGTCCTGTTCGCCGGCGATGACGACCGTCTCGGCGTTGATCGAGTCTGCGTAGGTGAGTTGTGAGCCAAACGAACGCCCAGCAATGTCCGTCTCGACGACGTGGCCGCGTTTGCGGAGCGTACGGGTGAGTTGGGCTGCCTCCGGTCGCGTGTCGCCGACCTGAAGCACGTAGTAGTCGGTCGTCACTGTCTCCTCGGGCCAGACGCCTGCGCGCTGGCACAGAAGCGAGAGCGTTGCGTGGCCCGGTGCAACGCCGACCGCAGGTGTCGGCTGGCCGCCAAACTGCTCGATTAGGTCATCGTACCGGCCGCCACCGAAGATCGACCGGGAGACCTCCCCAGCGGAGTCGAAACACTCGAAGACGACACCGGTGTAGTAATCGAGCCCACGGGCTGTCTCGAGTGAGATCGTACAGTACTCGCGTGCACCGAAGTCTTCGGCGGCCTCGAGGACGGCCTGCAAGTTGGCAACAGCATCGGCCACGCGGTCGGTCTCGGCGAAGGAAACGACGTCCTCGAGATCGCCCGCGGAGACGAGTTCGTCGAACTCGACAGCCTGATCGTAGGTGAGGCCGGCGTCGGCCAGCAGGTCGTGGTACTCAGGAGTCGAGAGTTTCCCCGATTTATCGACTGCGCGAATCCCTGCTTCGACATCGACGTCGGCATCGTAGCTCTCGAAGAGTCCACCCAGAATATCACGATGTGAGATGCGGAACTCGAAGTGTTCGCCGGTAAGGCCGAGGTCGGTCAGCGCGTCTGCCGCCCACGCCAATATTTCGGCGTCGGCTTCGGGTTCGCTCGAGCCGAAGATATCGACGTTCGTCTGGTAGAACTCCCGCTGGCGGCCCTGCTGGACCTGTTCGTAGCGCCAAAAGGGTCGCGTCGAGAACCACTTGATCGGCTTCGAAAGTTCCTGTTGTTTGGCAACGACCATCCGTGCGACAGTCGGCGTCAACTCCGGAGTCAGGGTGACGTGGCGGCCACCCTGGTCTTCGAAGGCGTACAGTTCGTCGACGATGTCGTCACCGCTTTTGTCCGTCCACAGCTCAGCCCGCTCTAAGGCGGGCGTTCCAATCTCGCGAAAGCCATACCGACGGGCGGTGTCTTCGATCGAATCGGTCGTCTCCCGCCGGGCGGCCATCTCGCCGGGATAGAAGTCACGAAAACCCTTGATCCGGTCGTACATGCCCGTCGATTCGGCAACGGCGGACTTCACTCTGTTCGTTTGGCGGTGAGCTGTTGCACGTCAGTGACGTACGTCTGTTCGTGAGCCGGAAACCACGCCTCGACAGCCTCGGGACCATCCTCGGCGGCGATCAGTGTCCGCAGTTCGGCCTCGTAATCGGCACGTTTTATTTCCTCGCTCGGCCCGACGGTCACCTCGAGGGTCGCCTCGACGAGGCGGTCGACCGCCGTGCGACCAAAGCCCGAAAGCGGCGCGACGTAATCGACATCGTACCGATCCTCGAGACTCTGTGCCTGTGCCCGCGAGACCGTCGGCACGCGGTCGTCACGGCGGGTGCCGTCGGCGATGGCGTCGAACCCTTCTGCCGCGAGTGCTTCGAGGGCGTGTTGGTGGACGTACTGAATCCCGTTTCGTGGGAACCCGTCTTCGCGGATACGAGCGATGGCCTCCTCGGCGACCGCACGCTCGAGGTCGAGACGGTTGAACGCAAAGCCGATTCGGTTGGCCGTCTCCCGAGCGTGTTTCCAGTCGTCGGTCACCCCGAAGTGTGCGGTCACCAGCTGAACGTCATAAAACTCGTCCAGCAAAAGCGCAGCCAGCGTCGAATCCTTCCCACCGCTGTAGAGCAATCCCAGTTCCATCGGAGTTTTTCTACTCAATCACTGAATTTACCGTCGTCGAAAGTCCACCGCAACACGCACGATTTCGGTGACCGCAGACGGGAGAGGATATCGCTCACCGTCGGCGGATATCGAAACTCTTCGAATCCGGTTTGAGTTCCTGAAGCAACTGTTTCATCTTCCCATCGTCGATTTTTCCCTGGATGCGGCCGCTCCGGGCTAAGGCAAGTACCTGCTGTTCGACTTGCTCGCCAAACTGTGGTTTGCTCATCTTGACCGTGTTGAGTCGTTTCCGAGCGTCGTCGGTTAGATGCTGGCGCAACAGCGCCTGTTTCTGTGCTTCGGCCTGTTGCTGGGCAGCCTCCTGATCACCGCCTCCCTGCTGGCTTTCGGCCTGTTCTTGAAGCTGTTCCATCTTTTTTCGTCGCAGCTCCTCGAGTTTCTCCTCGTCTGGCGTCCCGCTCATACACCCCAGTTCCGTCGCGCCGGGGAAAATGATTACGGACGGCTTCGATTACAGCGGGCTCTCTATGGTGAATCTGGCCGAAAACAGATCGGACTTATGCGTAGCGTTCGAGTTCCGGACGGTCGAGGTCGGCGAGAACGTCGCCAGCGGTCTCATCGAGTAAGCTACGGCCCTCTGCAGTGATGCGCCGACCCTGCCCTTCGGCAGTTTCGACCAGCCCTTCCTCTTCGAGTTGCTGGAGGATGGTTCGGATCACGTTACGCGAGCCGTCGGCCCGGCGGTCAGGCGCGACGCGGTAGCGGTTCGAACCCGATTTCGAGCCGCCGTACTCGGTAGCCAGTCGCTTGACGCCGACAGGGCCGGTGTCTGCGACCTTGCGCAGCAAGCTTGCCGCACGAACCGACCAGAAGTCGTCCTGTTCGGGGGGCAGTTCTCGGTCGACACCAGCTTTCGCAAACTGGCTCCACTCGGGTTCCTCGAGTTCGAGTTCCTCGGCGACCGCTTCGATAAGGGCTTCCGCCGGAACGTCGTACATCGTAGCCATTGGCGTCAGGTTCCCTGCCGCGGCATTTAAGGCCATCGTATCGGCGCTGGCGCGCGGGTCGTCCGGGTCCCTTTTCGCCCTCGAGTCGAAACGACGGGTATGGACGAACGGGCGGCGTTGGCGATGCTGGCAGAAGACCTCGAGGCTGCAGGCGACGACGCCGCAGTCGTCGATGACCTCGTGGTGACCACGGACATGCTACACGAGCGGACGGATTTTCCGGCTGGGACGAGTCGGTATACGGCTGGCTGGCGAGCCGTTGGAGCCTCACTCTCTGATGTCGCCGCGATGGGAGCACAGGCGAGAGCCGCCGTTGCAGCCTACGCTGCCCCTGCGTTCGATCGTGAGGAACTGGCCGCGTTCGTCCGTGGCGCGCGTGCGGTTTGCTCGCTCGTCGACGCCGAGTACGTCGGCGGCGACCTCGACGAACACCGGGAGTTTACCGTCACGACTACTGCCATCGGTCGAACCGACAACCCCATCTACCGTGACGGTGCCAAACCCGGCGACGCCGTCTGTGTGACCGGCACGCTCGGCCGAAGCGCCGCCGCCCTCGAGTTGTTCGAACGCGCAAGCGAGAACGACTCCGAGGATCTCCTAGAGCGGGCGAACGCCCTGTTTCGGTTCGAACCCCGGATCGGAGCCGGCCGGACACTCGCGCCCGTCGCGACGGCGATGATGGACTCGAGTGATGGGCTTGCGCGGTCGCTTCACCAACTCGGGGAGGCAAGCGGCTGTGGCTTTGCGATCGACGCCGACCGAATTCCAGTCGACGACGCGTTGGACGAACTCACGGACGACGCCCGGACGCTGTCGCTTGCGACAACCTTCGGCGAGGACTTCGAACTCGTCGTGACGATTCCCGAACCCGATCTCGAGGCCACACGGGAATCGAGTACTGTCGCGCTCACACAGATCGGGACCGTAGTCGACCCAGAGAATGGAATTACTCTCAACGGGAAGACACTCGCCAATCGGGGCTACACGCACGGGTAAGAACGAAAAAAGATGGCCGTAGGATTATGTGACGACATCGACGGGTATGGGCGTAAAACAGAGCGCACCGAGAACGAAAGTAACGATGCCAAGGACGAACCGACCTGAATCGAGCGAGTCGTCGTCGATTGGCCGGGCCGGACCCGCAAGCGCAAGCACGCCAGCGATCACCCCCCAGAGCCCCCAGATCGCAATCGAGTTCAGTCCATAGTCGGTCACGTAGTAGAGGTATGCCGCGAGACCGAACAGCGCACCCGGAACGAGTGCGGCAATCGTCGGCTGATACTCCCCAACCATCGCCCGAAGGATGTGTCCGCCATCGAGCTGGCCGACCGGGATCAGGTTGAGGAAGGTCACGAAGAGGCCAACCCAGCCGCCGATGACGACTGGGTTGATCGACGTGCCCGGCTCCTCACGATACAGTGGCTGGTCGAACGCCGCTGCAAGCCCCTCGAGCAACGGCGGATAGCCGAGCTTGATCTGGACTGCATCCGGATTCTGGACGAGTGATTCGGGTGCTGTGACAGGTGGGAGGTGAAGCCCAACAATCGTGACGACGACCGTCGCTGCGAGGCCGGCGAGTGGTCCGGCGACACCGATGTCGAATAGCGCACGCCGGTCGGGGATCCGCCCGTTCATTTTGATCACCGCCCCCATCGTTCCGATCAGGGTCGGCACCGGGATAAAATACGGAAGCGAGGCGTCGACGTCGTGATACCGACTCAACACGTAGTGGCCCATCTCGTGGACACCGAGTACCCCGAGTATTGCGACGGTAAACGGCCACGCCCGCCAGATCTCTGTCGGATTCGTGAACGGATCGACATAGTACCACATCGAACCGGCCACGAGCGTCGAGACGACGGTCAAAAGAAACAGGACGATATTCGTCCACGGCACACCGTCGATACCGACCGATTTCGGTTCGGCGATGAGGACGTACTCGCCGTGGCGCAGTTCCATCCGCGGTTCGAACCCATCCTCACGGAACTGTGGCCACAACGTCCGAATAATTCCTTCGGGCTGGACCAGCGGATCACCGTAGTAGACGAGTGTATCGTCTTCGCGATGGATCTCGTACACCGAAAAGACGGATTCGATCCGCTCGAGTCGTGGCCCGTCGTCCGGGTCGGTGACTGGGGGAACACCGTCGCCGAACGGAGCGCCATCGTCCATCATCCGTCGTATTTCATCCGGTTGTATAAATCGACCGTCGCCGGCAGGAGCCTCCGTCTTTCTCGAGTTCGTGTGTGACTCGAGGTTCGATACCCATCGACACTGGTAGCAGACTGCCGATTAGGTACAAAACATACAGCGGGGACAGTGGGAGACGTCGGTAGTGGGACAATTATGCCGGGGCAACACGCCACGTGGTCGCGCTCGTGTACGACCACTTCTCGATTTCTAGATCCTCAACCGACTCCGAGAGTTTGACCATCAACGCGCCAATCTCTTTCGGGGACATCCCGACGTCGTCGGCGATGAACTTGCCTTTGAAGTACAGCTCTCCGTCTTCGGCACGCTGGCGCAGGTAGCGTTTCAGGCGGTGTTCTTTGCTTTCTGTGGAGGGTTGGGCTGTCGTGCTCATCGACAACTATCCCTTCCTTGGAGAACCTGTTATAAAGAGCGGTTGCTTAGCGGATTTTCGTTTGTCTTCAGAGAGATAGCAGGTAGTAAATGTTTTACCTGGGTTCGATCCGGATTTTAAAACGCCACAAAAACGTTCGAGACCTTTTAGAAACGGTACTAATATATTATTTCTAACCTGAGAAAGTAATTAAAACTCCTTACAAAAAGCGGCTCTGTCTCCATTGTTTTGACAGGAAATCGGATAGAACTACGCAGATCGCTCGTGGACCCAGAACTCGTCGTCAATCGTTACCTCCTTTTTGAAAAGCGGCACCTCGTCTTTGAGACGGTTGATTCCGTCTTCGACGGTCCGAAACGCCTCCTCGCGGTGGCCGGCCAACACGACGACGAAGACGATGTCCTCGCCGCTTTTTACGACACCCGTTCGGTGGTACAGTTCGACCTCGAGTACCCCCTCACGGCGCTCGAGATCCGTTTCGAGGGCAGCCATCCGCTCGTCGGCGACCCCCTCGTACTTCTCGAACTCGAGATACTCCGTCGGTGTGTCGTCTTCCGTGTCTTTCGTTCGGACTCGTCCGGTGAACGTCGCGATTGCACCCGCCCGGTCGGCGTTTGGCGATCGTTTGACCCGCTCGATGAGTGACTCGAGTGTCTGGTGGGGTTCGGTCGTCTCGAGCGTCTGGCGGATGGTCTCGGTGTCGAGGTCGGCTGGTGTATCGACGGTCGCAACGACGTCGTTCGATTCGGCCTCCCGGTCAGCATCGGGCCCGACCAGAATCGTCGGGTGACGAAGTTCCGGGACGCCGACGACTACTGCATACTCACAGGTCGGTGTCAACTGATCGAGGGCCTCCTCGACGGTCATCCCAGTCCCGCAGGCCGTCCAGTCGCCATCGGCACCGAGATCGTACGTAACGTCACCACCGAGTGTCCCTGCCTCGCTTGCGACGGGCGTTCCATCGGCGATCGTCGCATCGTACCGAACGACACCGACTCGCCCCTCCCTAGAGAGGGCGTCGACGGTTCGGTCGACGACCGCCTCGAGCGTTTCCCGTGTCGTCCCGCAATCGAGCACACCGAGTACGTACATACCTTTTGTATGCCGCTCTCGAGGTTTGTAGCTATCGCAGCCAAAAGCGTTCGTCGTGGCCCCCTCGAACGCGGGTCTTTCGACGGCGTCCCGAACGCATTTGGTGTTCGCAGACGCGCCAGCTAGTATGAAGATCGGAATTATCGCTGATACCCACGACAACGTCGAGGCGACCAAACGGGCGATCGAACGCTTTCGTGAGGAGGGTGTCGAGGTCCTCATCCACTGTGGTGACTTCGTCGCGCCGTTGATGATCCCCTATTTCGAGGGGTTCGAACTCCACGGCGTTCTGGGCAACAACGACGGCGATCCGCTGAACCTCGCTTGTGCCTTCGACGATCTCGGCGGCGAAAGCGAACTTCATGGACGGTTCGCCAGCCTCGAGTTCGATGGCCTCTCGTTTGGAGTGTTACACGGCGAAACGAAGGCTGAAGTGGAGGCGATAGCCGGGGGTGAGACGTTCGATTTCGTCTGTTATGGCCACCACCACGAACGCGATCTGACCGAGGTTGGCCGAACAACGGTACTCAACCCTGGGGCACACTTTTCGGCGACGTCCGATGACCAGCGGACGGTCGCGATCGTCGACACGCTCGATGAGTCCGTGCGGTTCCGGTCGGTTTTAGAGTAGTTTGCGGATAGTACCTCTAGTACTCCGCCAAGCGTCGACTGATGTGTCGAACCGACACCCGCCGACTGGTTCGACCTATCAGTTCAGGCTTGCCAAAGCACTAGTACTCCGCCAAGCGTCGACTGATGGGTCGAACCGACACCCGCTGACTGGTTCGACCCATCAGTCCAGGCTTGTCAAAGCACTAGGCGTCGACAAGGACCAAGCGCTTAAACTGGCCGAGCGAGTACGGAAGGACATGCAACACGTGAAGATTCCGCAGGACCGCATCGGCGTTCTCATCGGCGAAGGTGGCGAAACGATGCGCGAAATCGAGGCGGCCGCAGAGGTTCGTCTCGATATCGATTCCGAAAACGGGTCGGTCGCGATCGACACCGTCGGCGATCCAGTTCGCGGGCTCAAAGGACCCGATATCGTCCGCGCGATCGGTCGAGGCTTTCCACCGGAGGCAGCGCTTCGACTGCTCGAGGACGAAATGATGCTGTTCGACCTCGTCGACATCGACGCGGCCGCACGCAATACAAACGATATGAAACGCAAGAAGGGTCGACTCATCGGCGAAGGTGGCCGGACCCGCGAACTGATGGAGGAGTTGACCGGAGCCGACGTCGTCATCTACGGCTCGACACTCGGTATTATCGGCGGCCCAGAACAGGTCGACGCCGTCCGAACCGCAGCCGAAATGCTTCTGGATGGTGCTCCCCACGGTTCGGTCTACTCGTTTCTCGAGGACCGACACAACGAGATGAAACACCAGGGACTGCAGTATCACCGATTCCCGGGTGGCCAGTCCTGACTCGAGGCCATCTTGGATCGCCGATGACGCTCTGGTAGTCGGCGGTTATATAAACCAACTGATTGTGTCGCTGTGACATACCATCGTGCCGGAACTGACGGCTCTGTGTGCGTGTGACCAAAAGTTTTATATAGAATAGCAAACAATCATTCCGATGACCATGGCACAACAGATGGGTAACCAGCCCCTTATCGTTCTTTCCGAAGATAGCCAGCGAACCTCCGGCAAAGACGCCCAGTCGATGAACATCCAGGCCGGCAAGGCCGTCGCCGAGTCGGTACGGACCACACTGGGTCCGAAGGGGATGGACAAGATGCTCGTCGATTCGACGGGCAACGTCATCGTCACGAACGACGGCGTCACCCTCCTCTCTGAGATGGAAATCGACCACCCTGCGGCCGACATGATCGTCGAAGTCGCCGAAACCCAAGAAGACGAGGTCGGCGACGGAACCACCAGTGCTGTCGTCGTCTCCGGTGAACTTCTAAGCCAGGCCGAAGATCTTCTCGAGCAGGATATCCACGCGACGACTCTCGCTCAGGGGTATCGACAGGCCGCCGCGGAAGCCACCGCCGTCCTCGAGGATATCGCGATCGATGTCGACGAAGACGACACTGAGATCTTAGAACAGATCGCTGCGACGGCGATGACCGGCAAGGGTGCAGAGAACGCCAAGAACCTGCTTTCTGATCTCGTCGTCAAAGCCGTCCAGACGGTCGCTGATGAGGACGAGATCGACACGGACAACGTCTCCGTCGAAAAGGTTGTTGGTGGCTCGATTGATGAGTCCGAACTCGTCGAAGGAGTCATCGTCGACAAAGAGCGTGTCTCCGAGAACATGCCCTACTTCGCCGAGGACGCCTCGGTTGCGATCATCGACGGCGACCTAGAGATCAAAGAGACCGAGATCGATGCCGAGGTCAACGTCACCGATCCAGATCAGCTCCAGCAGTTCCTAGATCAGGAGGAAGCCCAACTGCGCGAGATGGCTGAAACCATCGCCGACGCTGGCGCTGACGTCGTCTTCGTCGATGGCGGTATCGACGACATGGCCCAGCATTACCTCGCCCAGGAAGGCATCATCGCCGTTCGCCGGGTCAAATCCAGCGACCAGACCCAACTGGCCCGTTCGACCGGTGCCAAACCCGTCTCTTCGGTCGAGGACCTCACCGAAGACCACCTTGGCTTTGCCGGTAGCGTCGCCCAGAAAGAGATCGCCGGCGACCAGCGCATCTTCGTCGAGGACGTCGACGACGCCAAAGCTGTCACCCTCATCCTCCGTGGTGGCACCGAACACGTCATCGACGAAGTCGACCGCGCCATCGAGGACTCGCTTGGTGTTGTCCGTACGACCATCGAGGACGGCAAAGTCCTCGCCGGCGGCGGTGCTCCCGAAGTCGAACTCAGCCTCGCACTGCGTGATTACGCCGACTCCGTCGGCGGCCGCGAACAACTCGCCGTCGAAGCCTTCGCAGACGCTCTCGAGGTCATCCCCCGGACGCTGGCCGAAAACGCCGGCCTCGACCCCATCGACTCGCTGGTCGAACTGCGTGCCGAACACGACAGCGGTAACACCGCTTCCGGCCTCGATGCCTACACCGGCGACACCATCGACATGGCCGATGAAGGCGTCTACGAGCCACTACGCATCAAAACCCAGGCGATCGAGTCTGCCACTGAAGCAGCCGTCATGCTGCTTCGCATCGACGACGTCATCGCCGCTGGCGACCTCGCCGTTGCCGACGACGACGATGACGATGACATGCCCGGCGGCCCAGGCGGTGCCCCCGGCGGCATGGGCGGTATGGGCGGTGGCATGGGCGGCATGATGTAAACGAGGCTCGGACCTAAACTACCCGACCCGCGACGGTGTACAGGCGGTCAAGGCGACTGCCCCGGGGCTTGACCCCGGGGTGAACAGAGAAATACGTCCCACAGACCCAGAAGTAGTCGGTGGGACGGGCTGTCCGTCAGCCAGCCCCGGAGTCAGGGGACAATGAATGAGTCCCTCCGACTCCCGTGCTGAAAGCCCCTGAGAAAGCCTGTTCTTAGAAAGAGACTGGCGTGGGGCTTTCGGGCCGGGAGCGCGAAACTCGGGAGTCCCACTGACAAGCCAACGACTTCAGTCGTTGGTAGCTGACCAGCTCTGAACGCTCACCCGAGCAAAACAAACGAAAAGCCAAACAGTGCACAGACGACCGCCCCAGAAAGCGTCGCGAGGAAGTTGACTCCCTGATTTCCTAGCACCGTTCCCTCGAGTGTCGCCCCGAGGAGGCTGTCGACGGTCATTCCGATGAAGCCGGCGGCGACGACGATCGCCGCGCCAACAGTATCGACCTCCGGAAAGACCGCGTACGCAAGCGCCGCGACGATGGCTGCTCCGAGGAGGCCGGCGAGTTCACCTTGCCAGGTAACGCCGCCGTCGGTACCCGGTTCGACCGGCTCGAGGGTCGTGATGAGTCGTGGTCGGTCGAAGATGCTGCCGATCTCACTCGAGAGGGTATCGCTCATCGCGGTCGATATCGAGCCGGCGAAGGCGAACAAAAACAGCGAGGCCTCGAGGTCGCCGGGGAGTAACGTCGCAGTGCTGGCGGCGTAGCCGAGGACGGCGGCGAGGGCGACGGCGGCGTTGCCCAGGACGTTGCCGCTCCCGCGTGCGCCGTCGTTGTCTTCTGCGACCCCGAGTTCTTTCTTACGTTCGTACCGGAACTTCGTCGAGAGGCCACCGATCGCAAAGAAGGCGATGAGGACGGCAAACCAGCCGTAGCCGCCGAGGACAATCGTCACCAGCCCCAGCAGTATGCCGGTGAGCATGCCGGCAATCGAAGCCGTCCCGAGGGCATACGAGACGGCCCCAAGCGCGACGGTCACGGCGAGGGCGGCGACAATTTCGGTCGCCCCGAGTGCTGGCTCGAGTTCGGCCAACAGCCACAGCAGTAAGCCAACGGCGAGCATAACGACCGGGTCGTCGTACACAAAAAGGACATCCCGAAGCAACGCGGCGAGCAACGCACCGCTTGCGGCTAAAAAGAGCACGCTCGGCAGCACAGACTCGAGTGGTGCCCCCTCGAGTGAAAGTGAGATTACCTGTCCGGCAACGGCCGCGACCGTTGCAACCAAACAGAAGGCGGTGACGGCGAACAGATCAGTGTCGGTTTGCGAACGAGTGGCCTGTTCGGCGAACTCGCCGTAGCCGACGAGCAAGACGGTGCCGACGAAGACGGCGACCGACATCGACGAGGTGGTTGCCAAAAGCCCCAGTGCGACCGCAGCGAGCGTAAACGTCAACAGACCGTAGAGACGCCGGTCTTCGTAGTCACCGGGGTACGCGAGCAGGTCAAACAGCGGGCCGTCGGTGACGGCAAACGCCCCGAGCAAGACGAGGCCGGCGAGTGTTGCACCCACCGGCAGGCCAAAGAGCGGAACGGCGAGCGAGAGCGTACACAGCACCGCAAAGACGGCGGCTCGCCGGACGGCTGGTGTCACGATATCGGTCTCTTTCTGTGGCGCTTACTTGAAGGTTCCCGAACCGCGGCCGGCGGCGTTTCCCGGAGGTTCAGCCGGCGTTCTCGACTATCGGATCACTCGCTGTGGAAACTCGTAACCTGTATACTGTCGGCGCTGGAACCAGTTAGCGTGGGACTGTACGAACGGTATCTCGACTATCGGATCCGCCATCACGGGGGCGAGCCGCCGGAACACGTCGCGCTCGTCATCACCGAACGTGATCTGTTAGAGCGAGGTGCCTACGAAACGCTGACGAACGTCTTCGAGTGGGCGTTCGAGTACGCAACCCAGGTGACGGTCTACGTGAGTGTCCTCGATACCGGCGCGGTCCCGCCACTCCGTCGCGAACTCGAGGCAATCGATGCCCCTCGAGAGATTGCAGTTCGCGGCCCCGAGGATCGAACACAGGCGGATGCACCGATCCGGATCGGGATCGGGCTGGGCGGCAAACACGAGTTTACAAGCGCCGTCCAAACGCTTGCCGAACGCGTCGACGACGGCGACCTCGAGGCAACCGAGATCGACGACGAACACGTCGAGGAGCATCTGGTCTTTCCAGCCGAGCCGGATCTGGTGATCAAAACCGGAGCCGAACGGCTCTCAGATTTCATGATCTGGCAGTCGGTCTACTCCGAACTCTACTTTACCGACGTCAACTGGCGGGATTTTCGCAAACGGGACTTTCTGCGAGCGGTCAGAGAATACTGCAATCGATCGCGCCGATTTGGTCGGTGAGATTGGCTATATCCTGGCCGTGATAAGCGCGATGGGAGCGACAAATCGATGGGCAGTCCCATACTGATGATTGTTCCTATTCACCGGTGATCGCGGCCCTTCGGTGGGGCAATCACCAGAAGGCGACGACGACCATCGGTATCAGTCGGCAGCCGGATCGGTCCCCTCGAGGTCGCCCTCTCGAGTGTCGGGTTCCGGCGGTCGTTCGCCCGTCGGCAGCGAATCGCGGAACCGATCGACGATCGAACGCGCCTCAGGCAAATCCGTCTCGCCTAACGCACCGAGCAAGGCCATCGCTCGCCGAGCGCGAGTACGACGCCAGGACTGCTCGCGATGTTCGTAGGTTCGGATCCCCCGCAGGAAGTCAGCCTTCGAGAACTCCGGCCAGTAGGGGGTACAGAAGAAGACGGCTGCCTCGTTGCCGTTTGCATGCCACGGCAAGAAGTTCGAGGTTCGCTCGTCGCCACCGGTACGAATAATCAGATCGACATCCCTGACCGGTTGTTCGTACAGCCGGGATTCGATCGTCTCGACGTCGATTTCTGCTGGCTCGAGGTCGCCGTCTTCGACGTCGCGGGCGGCCCCACGGGCGGCCTCGAGCAGTTGTGAGCGGCCGCCGTAGGCCAGGGCGATATTGAGGGTAAACCGGTCGTATCCTCGAGTTTGCCGGTCAGCGTAGGCAACGGCCTCGCGAACCCGGGCTGGGAGCCGATCGATGTCGCCGATCGCGCGGATCTGGACCTCGTTGTCGTGGACGCGGTCGGCGTCGGCGAACTCCCGGAGTTTCTCACAGAGTAAATCGAACAGCGCCTCGCGTTCCTCGCGCGGGCGTTCGAAGTTCTCAGTCGAGAAGGCATACAGCGTCAGTTCCTCGACACCGATCTCTTCACACCACTCGAGGACGCGTTCGGCCGTTTTCGCACCCGCTCGGTGGCCGTCGTGGGCACACTCTCCGTTGCGACGGGCGTACCGTCGGTTGCCATCCTGAATCACGGCAACGTGTGTCGGCGCACCCGAGACCTCTCGCTCGAGTACCCGTTCGTAGATTCCATCGACACGCGTTCGGAGCCACCGCTTCATCTGATCGTGTCGACGATACCGACGCCTATGTGTTTTGCGTGTGACTCTCCGTCACTGAAACTGGTCTCCGACGCCCACAATCGCCAAAATCGAGAGCGGCCTCGAGGCCAGCGAAATCGTGACGGCTATGGGGCCAGGCCGTCGAACTCGATCAATGGCCGACGTCATCGATCACGATCTCTATCAACGGACCAAAGCGTTGCTCGAACCCGGTGAAATCCAACTCAACGGCGCAATTGTCCACACCGAGTACGGTGGTGATGAGGACGTCCAGATGATGCAGGCGACGATCGACATCGGCGACCTCATCGCCGAACACTCGGGGCACGACCCGACCGACTGTTATGTCTACTCGGGCAACGACAGCCCCGACTTTTCCTCGAACCAACACCAGGGACTCACCCTCGAGGACGAAGCGTTCGTCTGGGAGTGCCAGCAACTCCTTCGAGAGGGAAGCTTCGACATCGTCATCTACTACGAGGCAAGTGCCGACCACGAGGCGATCCTCGAGGGAATTCGTGACCTCGGCTATGAGGTGACAGGCGTCGAAGGCGACTGATACGGAGTTATCGACCTGCTTCGACAGCACTATCCGTGTACCTGAGCCGATTTAGCCGCTGAAACTGCCTGATTCGGCCCTGATCGCGGAGTTCACTCAGGACGCCACAAACCTGCTCGAGCGATCGGTTCGTCTCGGTGGCGATTTCGTGTGCGGTGAGTGGCTGTTCTTTTCGTTCGATCGTTCTGAGCACCTCCTCGTAACGCCGAGGGTGGGTGTCGACGTGTTGGCCGTAGGAAGCGTCGACACTCATGAGAGGTTACCTCCGAACCGACGGACGGGGTAGCTGTAGGCGAGACGACCGATCTGACGCGGCGTTGGTTGGACGAACATAATATGTGGACTCATTTCGTTATTCGTTCGAGCACTTCGTTCACGTTTGGTGAAACGTTTGGATAGTATATATTAGTTTTCCTTAATAAACTTTCAATCATATCGAGTGGTTGTTAATGACATAGCTATATCGTGGCTGTCAGTAACATAGTTCAACTCGCATTGGCTATCGAGAGAAAGCAATCAGCGGACACCGACGGCTGACAGTTAAGACGTCTCGAGGAGCGTAATCGTGATCCGATTGCCGCCGCCAGGGTGTTCGGCGACGGTAATAGAGCCACCGACCATCGTTACGACCCACTGAACGAGCCAGAGTCCGAGTCCACTGCCGTGTTGCAACGGCGTTTCTTCTTCGCCCAGCAATACCTGTCGGTCCTGTTCTGACAGCGGCGGCGAGGGGTCGACGATAGAGAGGTCGACTACCGGACGAACCTCGTCGTTTGAAATTCGCCGCCTGGTTCGTGTGGCCGTCATCGAGATCTGGGGTGCTGGGTCGTCAGTGTGTTTGGCGGCATTTTCGAGCAGTTCCTCGATGGCCACACCGAGGGCATCAGAGCCAATCACTGAGATATCCGCAGCGACATCACTCGCAATCGTCGCCTCAGCATGTCTTCCTGAGACCGAATCTGTCGCCGTTTTGCAGAGGTCCTCGAGCGACACCGACTCCGTCGGTTCCATCCGAACCTGCTCGAGCATCGAGCCGATGTGTCGTGCCTGATGGGCGACCTGAAGTAGCGACTGGCCGTGTTCGATGACCGGTTTCAGTCGTTCGTCATCTTCATCGGCCTCGAGTATCTCGAGATGGCCGAGAATAACGTTCATACTGTTTCGGAGATTGTGTCGTAACACACGGTAAAAAACCGCTGCGCGTCGTTCTTCCTCGACGCGGGCCGTAACGTCCTGTTGGAAGCCAATATAGTGGGTGACCGACCCGTTCGAATCGAAAAGCGGTGTTATCTGAACACGGTTCCAAAACGGCGTGCCATTTTTCCGATAATTGATGAGTTCGACCGAACACGGTTTTTCCATCTGGATCGCAGATCGCATTCGGTTTGCCTCCGTCTGATCGGTTCGCAACCCCTGAAGAAAGCCAGGATTCCGTCCGTAGACCTCCTCGCTTGCATATCCTGTTAGCGCTTCGAACCCCTCGTTTGCATAAATTATCGGATTGTCCGGACGGTGAGGGTCCGTGATGACGATCCCCATCCCCGCTTCGTCCATCGCTCGAGTCTGGAGCATCTGCTCGGTGACGTCACGAAAGTAAACCGACAGCCCATCTGCCGAAGGGTAGGCAGTCACCTGAAACCACGTCTCGAGCGGTTCATAATAGAGTTCGAACGCCGCTGTCTCACCGGTTTCTCGAGCCATCAGAAACTGCTCGTAGACGACCGTCTCTTTCGTTTCGGGAAACACCGTCCAGATGTTCTGCCCAACGAGATCCCCTGTGGGCCGTTGCAGAAACTTCGCTGCGCGTTCGTTGACGTAGGTAAACTGCCACGCATCATCGAGCGCATAGAATCCGTCCGTGATTCGATTGAGCATCTCCTGATCGTGTCCACTATTAAATGAGCACTCACCGTACTGGAGGAACGAAACCAGTTCCATAATCCGTTCGTAGATCTGGACGGCAGCGTCCGGACGCTGCATGTGGACCGTCGCCGTCGGCGCGTATTCGACATCGTCGGTCACCGTGTACTCACCACAGTAGATTACCGGCAACAGTGGCTGTCGTTTTCGTGTCGCCTTCAACAACCGCTCTGCGGAGAGGTCGGGGAGATCTCGACCGTAGAGAAGCACATCGAGCTCCCCCTCATCGATCGCCTCGAGTGTCTCCTCACCCGTTCGCGCCGTGACGACCTCGAGTTCGGGCTTCGAATCGAGAACGTCGACGAGATCCTCGTCGTACGTCGGATCCGAGGCGAATAGAACTGTCAAACAGCCCATCTTAATGATGAAGAAGTGTACTTGTATAAGGGTAGCGCGACTCGAGACAACAGTTCACTTCCTGTGGATCAGATGACACCATAGATGCTATTCAGGTAGGGACACTCACCCGGTGGATAAATTTGATCCGGTTCGACGATCAGTTCAGGCTTGAGAAACGACAGCCCACCCGAACGTTAGGACTGGAGGAAATCAGGTTTGGTTCGCTTTTCGTCGAGTTCTACCTCGAGATGGGCTTTGAACTTCTCGATCGAGACGTCGTACTCCTGGTCTTCGAAGCGATCCCGAACCGAGATCGTGCCGTCTGCTTCCTCATCGTCGCCGACGATGATCTGGTAGGGGACCCGATCGTCGTGGGCTGCACGGATCTTCCGGCCGAGCGTGCGATCGCTGTCGTCGATCTCGAGGCGGAACGCCTCGAACGCCTCGGCAATCTCCTCGGCGTACGCGCGGTTACCGTCGGAGATCGGCAACACGCGCAGTTGCTCGGGCGCAAGCCACAGCGGGAAGTTGCCCTCGAAGTGCTCGATTAACATCATAAAGAAACGCTCATACGAGCCATACAGCGCCCGGTGGATCATCACCGGCTGGTGGTCTTCGTTGTCCTCGCCGACATACGAGAGGTCGAACCGCTCTGGCATATTGAAATCGAGTTGCACGGTCGGACCATCCCAGTGACGCCCGATCGCATCCTCGAAGGCATAGTCGATCTTCGGCCCGTAAAAGGCCCCATCGCCTTCTTCTAACTCATACTCCATCTCGCGGCTCTCGAGGACGGCCTCGAGTTGGGCTTCGGCTTTCTCCCAGATCTCATCGCTGCCGACGGATTTCTCGGGTCGGGTCGCAAGCGCAACTTCGTACTCGAGATCGAACGTCTGTAGCACCTCGTCGATCGAGTCCATGATCGCCTCGACTTCGCTTTCGATCTGGTCGGGGCGGACAAAGAGGTGGCCGTCGTCGATCGTAAACGCCCATACCCGCGAGAGCCCGGAGAGTTCGCCGCGCTGTTCTTTGCGATAGACTTTGCCGTCCTCGGCGTAGCGAATCGGGAGATCCCGGTAGCTCCAGGAGTGGTCGTCGAAGATCGTCGCGTGACCGGGACAGTTCATCGGTTTGAGACCAAACTCGTCGTCGCCGAGATTGAAGACGAACATGTCGTCTTTGTAGTTCTCGTAGTGGCCCGATTTCTGCCAGAGATCCGTCTTGAACAGATGGGGCGTCTCGACGTAGTCGTAGCCGGTCTCTTCGTTGAGTTCGGCGACGAAGTCGGCGAGTTCGTCCAGGATGGTCTTGCCCGGCGGATGATACAGCGGCAGGCCGGGGCCGGTGACCTCCTGAATCGAAAAGAGGTTCATCTCGCGGCCGATCTTGCGGTGGTCGCGTTCTTTGGCCTTCTCACGGCGCTCGAGGAAAGTCTCGAGGTCACCTTCGTCCTCGAAGGCGGTGCCGTAAATTCGGGTCTGCATCGGGTTTTCCTCGTCACCGCGCCAGTAGGCTCCCGCAATCTCGAGCAGCGTCACCGCACCGATTTCACCCGTCGAGTCGACGTGTGGGCCTGCACAGAGGTCTTCCCACTCGCCTTGTTTGTAGAAGGTGACGGTGTCGTTCTCATCGGC
This sequence comes from Natrialbaceae archaeon B1-Br10_E2g27, assembly GCA_001563885.1. Lineage (GTDB taxonomy): Archaea > Halobacteriota > Halobacteria > Halobacteriales > Natrialbaceae > Natrarchaeobaculum. The sequence goes on along the minus strand of LKMM01000003.1, from coordinate 185 downwards.
GAACTCTGCGAGTAACTCGAGTTTGTACGGCTGGTCTTCGAGCCGGTTTTCTGCCTCCTCGATCGAGACCTCCTCGCGTTCGATCTCGTAGTCGGCCTCGATGATCTCCTCGATTTCGGCTTCGATCTCGGCGAGGTCGGCTTCGTCGATCTCGAGATCGTCGAAATCATAATAAAAGCCGTCGT
>LKMM01000052.1 GCA_001563885.1 Natrialbaceae archaeon B1-Br10_E2g27 | reverse complement strand
TGTCTCTACTCTCGTGGTCAGTATCAAAAGCGTAATCGTTGCTTACTGGCAGAAACAATCAGGGATAACGACCGTTTCTGTAGTTGATACCCGCAGTCTCGTCATCGCCTGAGCGTCGAGAGACAGTGCCAGCAGTAAGTAAACGTCGAATCGGCTGCGTTCTCAACTCCACAATGTGGACACCGGATACTCTCCCCATCGATGTCGTGTGAGTGGTCGGGCGGGTCGACATCGTACTCCGAAGATTGGGGATAGCTGTCGGGACCCGGGGCAAATCGGGCGGTAGCGTGGCTGGAGTCGGTAACCGGACGACTGTCGCCTCCGTCGTCCTCCTCGTCGCGACGGGCGGAGACGTAATAGAGCACGACGTGAAGCAGGGCAAACAGTGCCACGTATCCGACGAGCCACCCCCAAAGCTCCATCAGCGTGTGGTACGCTCGCAAGGAACTTGGCTGTTCCCCGAGTTAGCTACCTAACCGTTCAACCGGTGGAAAATAACTGCCTTTCAGACACGTTCGTCGATTTAACATCCCAAAGAGAATTTGTTCTGCACTACGGTGGGGTGAGATCACGGCCAAACTCGTCGAACACCTCGAGGTCATCGGGAAGTTCGTACTCGAGATGTCGCTGGTTCTGACGGTCGACGCCGGCTTCGTCGATGGGAGTGGCGACGTCTTCGAAGCCCGGTTTGATTTTGACGCTTTTTGCGGGCATCCCGATAACGATGTGATGAGCGGGCACGTCGCGCTGGACGATCGCGCGTGCGCCGACGATGGCGTTTTCGCCGACTGCACAGCCAGCCCGGATCATCGAGTCGTAGGTGAGTCGCACGTCGTCTTCGATGATCGTGTGATAGTTTCTGACTTCGGTCTGGTCGACGACGTCGTGGTCGTGGCTGTAGATGTGGACCCCATCGGAAATCGAGACCCGGTCACCGATCGTGAGCTTGCCACGGTCGTCTAGGTGAACGTCGTCGTGAACGACGGTGTTGTCGCCGATCGTGATGTTGTGGCCGTAGGTGAAGCTGATCCCTTTGAAAAACCGGCAGTTCTCGCCACACGACTCGAAGAGGTGATCGGCGAGCATCCGCCGAAATCGCAGGGCAAATTCGACGTTGTCGGCGATCGGAAGGCTGTCGAATTGTCGCCAGAGCCACTGGAGGTGTTTCGACCGGCGAAACGCTGGTTCGTCTTTTTCGGCGTAGTATTCGCTCTCTAAGGTGGTATTACAGGGGTCATAACTCTGGAGTCTAACCCGTTCGGCCGCCGAAACGTCACCACCGGCTTGCCAGCGTTCGTACGCGTCGCGGTCGCCCGAAAGGTCGAGGAGCACGTCCTCGACGACAGCACAGGTATCCTCTTCGCCCGCCAAACGTCGGTCGATGTCGTCGATAAACTCGCGCATGCCCGCCTCCGCCTTTTCGGGCAGCGAGACGTACCGCTTTGTCATATCTCCTCGTATAGCCCGCCGCCCTCATAGGGGTTCGGTTGTGCGTCTGCCTCGCCGGCTCGTCGGCGGTAACACGGGTGTTACCGGTGGTTGCGTGTCCGCTCCACTGTCTGCCACCGTGAGAGCAACAGCGCCGGCAACGCAACCGAACCGACCAACAGCGAGAATCCGATGACGACCGTTCCACTCGTCACCTGAAGGGGACTCACCCCGAGAAACGCAACGGCGAGGACGCTGGCAATGACACAGCCTGTGACTACCGCAGTGAGTACCCACTGGGAACGAGACGTACCCATATGCGACGTATTCGGTCACGTCACATCAACGGTTCGGACTGCTAGTACTCCGCCAAGCGTCGACTGATGGGTCGAACCGACACCCGCTGACTGGTTCGACCTATTAGTTCAGGCTTGCCAAAGCACTAGACACTGGCGAACGGCTTTACTGGCTTGCGGCCGTCAACTCGACCGTGTACCGACGCCTTTGCCCGTCCAGAACCGCCGCCCGAAACGAACTGTTCCCCGAGCGAGAACCACCTCTGTTTCCCAACCGATGACAAGCTACGACATCACCCTCGAGTGGCCGAACGCCAAGAACCAGACCGTTGCGGTCGACGCCCGCGAGACGGTCCTCGAGGCCGCCCAACGAGATGGGATACGGCTGCCGTATGACTGTCGGAAGGGGACCTGTACGGCCTGTGTGGGACGGGTACTCGAGGTCGAGAAGACGGCTCCCGGAGACGATGAATCGAGTGCAGAATCGGTCGGTGACGATGACGCAGTCGACATCGCCTCGGCGTTCGACTACCACGGACTTCCGGAGGGACTGACCGAGCGCGAACGAGCCGATGGCTACGTGCTCCTGTGTATTGCCGCGCCACGGGCTGACTGTCGGGTCGAGGTCGGGCCGATGGTCCGGGCAGGGATCGGTGACAGCCCCTGGGGATGATCATTGATTCGGATACAACTCGATCTCGTGGTCGATTGCCCGACGGTAGCCCTGGACGACTACTCCTGCTCCAATGAGATACCCGGTGGCTGTAAGCACCGTTCCGAAAACGCTTCCCTCGCTCGTTCCAGTCTGGACGACCACGTAGTATTCGCCATTGTACTCGAGTAACTCGTTGGTCGAAAGCCGGTAGTCCGTGGTCACGTGCCCCTCCTCGATTGCCGTTCGCTCGTCCTCACTTACGCGGTCGGCCTCGAGTGCGAGACTCTCGAAGACAATCTCGGCATCGACTGGTTCGGTTTCGACTGTCGCTCCATCCGCAGTTTCGTTGTGGCTAAACCTAAGGAACGTCGCGTGCTCCCAGTCGTAAGCGAATTCATCGGCCGTCCGTACGGGATCCGGCGTGATCGACACCTCGAGGCCGTCGAGTGCCGGAACGGCCGCACACTCGTAGCTGTACAGACCGACGCTGTCGGTGCAGTATAACTCCTGAATCTCCGGAATTTCTCTGCCCGTCCAGTCCGTAGTGGCTGTCGCGGAGAGCCCATCGTCGTCGTGGTCGATCTGGCTTGCCTCGTAGTGGTGGTACTCGGTGGTGTGTGACACTCCCGGCGCGTAGTGGGCAGTGGCCAACAGCACCGCGATGCCAGCACAGAGCAACAGTATATCACGACGGTCAATATACCACGACCAGAGCGATTTCATCACGGTACGGTTGTTCGAATCACCGAAAAATGTTGTGAATCTAAGGTATGAGCGGTCGCCCGACCTCGAGTCAGTCGGAGCCATTTTGTCAGCGCCACTCTCAACGTGGGTACGAACAATGTCTCTCGCCGACGCAGACGACGACAATCCATATCTCCGAGAGCCACCCACGACGTTCGAGTCGGTCGACAACCTCGAAGCAGACCAGGCGAAAGAGCAAGTCGAGCACCTCCGGGAGGCGATCCGCGAACACGACCGTCGGTATTACGTCGAGAGCGACCCGCTGATCGCCGACCGCACGTACGACGCGCTCTTTGCCCGCTTACAGGAACTCGAGGACGCATTCGACCTCTCTCATCCGGACAGCCCGACCCGGAGCGTCGGGGGTGAACCGCTCGAGGCCTTCGAGACGGTAGCACACGTCGCGCCGATGCTCTCGATCGACCAGAGCGGCGAGGCCGAGGACGTCCGGGAGTTCGACGAGCGCGTCCGGCGGGAACTGGACAACGACCCAGACTACGTTTGTGAGCCCAAATTCGACGGCGTCTCTTTGGAACTCGTCTACGAGGACGGCCGCCTCGAGCGGGCTGTCACCCGCGGCGACGGTCGGGAGGGCGACGACGTAACGGCGAACGCCCGGACGATCGGGTCGGTCCCCCAGCGACTCCACGGCGAGTATCCCGACTTTCTGGCCGTCCGAGGGGAGGTCTACATGCCCAAAGACGCCTTCCAAAAATACAACCGCGAACGGATCGAACGCGGCGAGGAGCCCTTCGCCAACCCCCGGAACGCGACTGCGGGGACGATTCGACAACTCGATCCGTCAGTCGTCGCCGACCGCCCGCTTTCGGTCTTTTATTTCGACGTTCTCGACTCGAGCGACCTCGTCGACACTCACCGCGAGGAACTCGAGCGCTTTCCCGAGTGGGGGCTGCGGGTAAACGACCGTGTGGAGGTCGTCTCTGACATCGAGGACGCAATCGCCTACCGCGACCGCTTGCTCGAGGACAGAGACGACCTGAATTACGAAATCGACGGCGTCGTGATCAAAGTCGACGATCGCGAGGCACGCGAGCAACTCGGGCAAACCGCCAGACACGACCGCTTTGCGTTCGCGTACAAATTCCCTGCCCGCGCGGAGGTGACGCCGATCGTCGACGTTGCCGTCCAGGTCGGACGGACGGGGCGGCTAACTCCTGTGGCCTTGCTCGAGCCGGTCGATGTTGGCGGTGTGACCGTCTCGCGGGCGAGCCTCCACAACCCAGCCGAGATCGCCGAGAAGAACGTGAACATTGGCGACGTGGTTCGCGTCCAGCGTGCCGGCGACGTTATTCCCTACGTCGAGGAAGTGATCGAAAAACACAGCGACGGTCACTACGAACTGCCCGACGCTTGCCCGGTCTGTGAGAGCCCGATCGAACGCGATGGTCCGATCGCCTACTGTACGGGCGGACTCGCCTGTGATGCCCAACTTCGGCGCTCGATCGAGTACTACGCAAGCGACGACGGCCTCGACCTCGAGGGACTGGGCGAAAAGAGCGTCCGCCAACTGCTTGAGGCTGGCTTGCTCGAGTCGATCGCCGACCTCTATGACCTCGACCGGGAGACCCTGACCGACCTCGAGGGGTGGGGCGAGACCAGCGTCGACAATCTCTTCACAGAACTCGAGGCGAGTCGCGAGCCCCCACTGACTGAGTTTCTCTCGGCGCTCGGAATCCCCCACGTCGGCCCAGCGACGGCCCGCGAACTCGCCCGCGAGTTCGGCAGTTTCGAGGCCTTTCGCGAGGTCGCCGAAACCGAACCCGAACGACTCGAGGACGTCGACGACGTCGGCGAGACCGTTGCCCGCCAGATTCACGAGTTCGTCACGAGCGAGGCCAACGCCGACGCGATCGATGCGATCATCGAACACGTCAGCCCACAAGAGACCCACCTCGAGGCCACCGGTGACGCCCTCTCTGGTCTAACCTTCGTCTTTACGGGTTCGCTTGAAGGAGTTACTCGAAGCGAGGCCCAGGATGTCGTCGAAGCCCACGGCGCAAACGCCACAGGCAGCGTCTCAGGGAACACGGATTATCTGGTCGTCGGATCGAACCCTGGTCAGTCAAAACGCGACGACGCCGAGGAAAACGAGGTGCCGATTATCGATGAAAGCGAGTTCCGCGAGTTGCTCGCAGAGTCCGGGATTGCACTCGAGTAGTTCGGACTGTTGGTCGTGTGATCGGACTTGTCCAGGGAGTGAAACGACTACCGGTAGGTGTTTCGGACTCGAGTTTCGACCCACTCGAGGACGTGAAAACACACTCCGAGATATGTCTCACCGTCGATCCGTGAGGGTTCGACCGCTGAGGCTGCATCGGGCGGCGGATGATAGTGTGCTCGTGGCGCGTCAGGCTTCGGATGGCGGTCCCAGCGACACTCATAGCGGGTCTCCTCGGTGTTCTCGAGATAGTGGATGGTGTAGTCGTCACCGACGAACCAACGGACATCGAGTCGGGCCGCTCGGACGCAGTCGGGATACTGTCCTGCGTCGAGTTCGAGTTCGAGAACACGAGGTGAGATGGAGTCGGGACGAAACACCCAGGTGGTGACGAGTGGGTGTGTCGTTGCCCGTCGTGCAAACGCCTCAAGCGTCGTTACGTCGAGCGGGCCGCTCGGTCGCTCGGAGTCGGTCACGGGTTCGATTTGGCACGTCCGTCGGCCGGCGGTTCGGCCCGCCTGAGCGCTCGGCTTACGAGAGAGAGATCCCGACGAACCGTCTGCCAGTCGGCCAGATCAGACCACTGCTGGTTACCTTCATCAGGATCATCCGCCACCGGATCCCAAACCACAGCGTCGGGATCAGGGACGCCGTACTCGTCCTGATACGACCGATCCTGCTCGAGGAGTCCCTCGAGACGTGTGCGTAGTTCGCGTACGCTGTGGTCGGCCGCGATCGCTTCGATGCGTTTCCATCGAACGTACGATTCGTTTCGACGATACAATGCTGGTCGGGAATCGGTTCGTTCGGCAATCCCAAACTCGAGGAGTTGCTCCAGAGCCTGCCGGGCTCCGGTTTCCGAACACGCTGCCTGCTCTGCGAACCTGCTGACGGGTGTAGGATCGGTGGATCCCATCAACACGTCCGTTACCCGTTCGAACGTCGTCCGCTCGGAAGCCCACCGAGTTTGTGGGTCGGCTGCATCCGATCGATCGGTCATGTTCCTCTTTCGGTCGTCAAAGTCATATATGTTAGCACTATCTTTGATATATGCTTTATAGGACAGATTACACGGGTATTGGGCGAAACCGTACGAATGAACTGACGTTTTTGCCCTCCGGTCACAAAGAGCCGGTATGACACGCAAGGAGTTTCGTGAACTCGCGACGCCCGAGGCCGCTCGGGAGGCGATTACATCCCTGCCGCTCGAGGCGGGCGTCGAATACGTCTCGCTGTCGGCTGCTCGCGGGCGGGTGCTTGCCGACCGACTCGACGCCGACATAGACGTGCCGGGATTCGACCGAGCAAGTCTCGATGGGTATGCATTGTCGGCTCGAGACACGTTCGGTGCCGATGAAGCCAACCCCGCCCGACTCGAGGTCGTTGGCGTGGTTCACGCAGGCGAGGAGCCGACCGTCGACCTCGAGGAGGGGGAAGCAGTCGAAATTTCGACCGGGGCGGTGATGCCGCCGGGAGCGGATGCAATGGTGCCGGTCGAACGAACGGACGAGACTGACGGTGAGGTTGCCATCCGGACGAGCGTCGCTCCCGGCGATAACGTCATGTTCGCGGGAGCGGATGTCGCGGCAGGCGAGCGGGCACTCGGGCCAGGGACCCAGATTACGCCGCGGGACATTGGGTTGCTCTCCGCACTTGGTGTCGAGGAGGTGCCCGTCCGCGCTCGGCCGACGGTCGGTATCGTCTCGACGGGAGACGAACTCGTTCGACCCGGCAACGAGGTTGAAAGCGAGCGCGGCGAGATTTACGACGTCAACAGCTATACGATCGCCGCGGGAGTCGAAGATGCCGGCGGTGAGGCCATTCTCTATCCACACGCTGGCGACGACCAGGATGAGATGGAACGTATCCTCCGGGAGGCTGCCGAGGCGTGTGATCTCGTCCTTTCTTCGGGGTCGACCAGCGCGAGTGCAGTCGACGTCATCTACCGTGTAATCGAAGAGCAAGGCGAATTACTGCTCCACGGCGTCGCGATCAAACCCGGAAAGCCGATGCTCATCGGCCGCCTCGAGGCGTCTGCATACGTCGGCTTGCCGGGCTATCCCGTCTCGGCAATGATGGTCTTCCGAACGTTCGTTGCGCCGGCGATCCGCGAGGCAGCGGGCCTCCCCGAGCCGAAACAGGCGACCGTCGACGGACGGCTGGCTCGTGAGGCACGCTTTGATGAGGGTCGGCGACGGTTGCTGCCCGTCGGCTTGCTCGAGTCAGCTGACGACGCTCCCGGCGGCGACCCGCTCGTCTATCCCGTCGATAAAGGCAGCGGCGCGACGACCAGTCTCGCTCACGCCGACGGCGTCGTCGAGGTTCCCGCCGAGACCGACTATCTCGAGGCCGGCGAGGCCGTCTCCGCCAGGCTCTTTTCGGCCGACGTTCGCCCGCCGACGCTTCTCGGTGTCGGCGAGGACGATCCGACGTTGAACCGATTGCTCGACCGCCTCGAGCGACCTCGATACCTCTCGGTGGGCTCGCGACCGGCACTGCGACGGCTTCGTGACGGAGTGCCGGACATCGCTGTCGTCGCTGGTCCGATCGCGCGTGAGACAGACGGCATCGAACTCGGAAGTTGGGAACGCGAGTGGGGGCTGCTCGTCGGCGACGCTGCAGACGACGTGAGTGGACTCGCTGACCTGGTCGACGGCGACTACCGCTTTATTAACCGGACCACCGATTCGGGGTTGCGAACGAGTCTCGGCGTCGCCGTCGCCAACCTCGCCGACGACCGTGGCCTCGACAGAGACGATATCGTCGAGTCGATCGACGGCTTCGGCGTTGGGCTACGGGCTCACGAAAGTCCGGCGCGCAACGTACTCGCCGGCGAAGCCGACGTCGCGCTCGGACTCGCCGAAACTGCATCCCAACTCGACCTCGAGTTCGTCTCACTCGGCACACAGCCTGTCCGAGTACTCACAAACCCCGACCGGACCCAGAAGGCAGCCGTTTGCGAACTCGAAACGATTCTCGAGGACCTCGAGTAATACGCTTGGAGAGGGATTTTTGCCACCGTAAGCTCCGTTCACGACGGACGGCAGTCGGTAGCCCACCGACACTCGGTCGACGCCGGATCAACGAACACGACAGTCAGTCCCTGCTGAACAGCGATTTATACCAGTTGGGAGTGTACACCGGCTGATGTCGACGATAGCAGAGCTCCGGCTTCCGGCCCCGGAGACGACACTGGCGACGGCGTTCGAGCACGCACCCGAGGTCACGTTCGAACTCGAATCGTCAGTCTCGAAGACACACCCCTGTCTGTGGGCCTCCGGCGTCGACCGCGCCACCATCGAGACGGCCCTCGAGGCAGATCCCGCAGTAAAAGGACACGACCTCCTCGTCGAGGCAAACACCCGCCTCCTGTTGGACCTCGAGTTCGTCGATGGCGAGGGCATCCCACAGCTCTGTAACCCACTGCTCGAAGACGGCGGCTCGCTGCTCGAGGCGTGGGGATCGAACGGCTGGTGGCAAGTTCGCGTTCGCTTCCCCGACCGAGACGCGTTGTGTAACGCCTACGATCGACTCCTCGAGCAGGGAGTCAGTGCCGACCTCCGGCGCGTGAGCGACGTGACCGACGGCGAAGATCCCGAAACGAGGCTGACACCCCAACAGCGAGAGGCTCTAGAGGCTGCACTCGAATACGGCTACTTCGAAATTCCAAGACAGATCTCGATGGAAGAACTCGCAAAAGAACTCGAGATTTCTCATCAGGCACTCTCCGAACGCTTTCGTCGGGCCTACGAGACACTCGTCGACGAAGAACTCCAGCCGACCGACGAACAGCCACCAACGAACTGATTCGACTCCCACGAACGGGGCTGTCGCTTACGAACATGTTCACGACAGCAACGGTGGGGATGGGATTCGAACCACGCCCGAGAACCTACACAGCAGAACCTCGGTCTGATTCGACTCCCACGAACGGTGCTGTCGCTTACGAACATGTTCACGACAGCAACGGTGGGGATGGGATTCGAACCCATGAGTCCGTGAGGACACCTGCTCTCAAGGCAGGCGCGTTAGGCCACTTCGCTACCCCACCTTATGCCCCGATAGCCCCGCCGTTCAAAAAGGGTTATCGGTCTCGCTCGAGCGTCCCATCCGTACCAATAGTAATCGCAATCTCGTCGAGGACAGCTGCCGTCGCCGACCCACCAGGTCGATCCGCTATCGCCCGGGCCTCGAGGGTGGTCATCGTCTCACGAAGCCCGTCTGCCGTCTCGAGGGTCGGAAGCATCGGCGCAAAGCCCAGGCTACAATCGGCCCCAGCGCTTTGGCGAGCGAGTGTCGACAGTGACGGTGTCGTGTAGGCGTCGGTGAAATCGATCGGTTTGGTGTAGGCAGAAAGATAGGTCCCGCCGGCAGACCCCGGCCCGAGGACGACCTCGTGTCGACGAAGCGCCATCGCTGTGCTGTCGATTTCGCCACGCCTGACCAGCGGGACTGTGGGCTCGAGCACCCCGACAGCCGACGCGTTCTCGCGTTTTAACAGGTGGGTAACCGTGTTGCCGATTCGTGCCGACCGTGTCGATCCGACCTGGCGCTCGAGACGAACATCGTCGTCTTCGAGGACGTCCGTGAGCCATTCGCTGAGTTCGGACTCGGGATCGTCGGCGGTAACCCCCTCCGGCAGCGTCTCTTTGTCTCGATAGTTGACCAACAGGTCGCCGCCACTCTGCTCGACCGCCGAGACGACGTCGGTAACGCTTGCCTCGTACAATCGACACGCTTCGGCGTCGGTTATCGGCGCGGTGGCAGAGAGTGCAGAAAGTGAGAGCCCCTCGCGTGGCGGATCGACCGGAACGACGACGATCATACACATGCCTGGGGACCGTTGGTCTTGAACGCGACGGCTTACCGCTCGCGTCGGCCTTTGGTCTGGCGGTAATCCGACGCCATCAACTCGACGAAGTGCTCGAGCCAGGCCTGGGTCTGGTCGTCGGTCTGTTCGCGTGGCTCGATCATCGGCACGAGTTCGAACCCTCGGCCACGGATCGTCGTCGCATGGACCTCTGGGAACTCGAGATCCTCGGCTGGCGTCGTCGTATACTCGTTGCCAATCTCGGCCAGCGCGCGCTCACCGACCGGGATCAAGATTTCGGGGTTTATCATCCGAATCTCGGCATTGAGATACGGCTCACAGGTGTCGATTTCCTCGTCGGTCGGCGATCGCTCTGGATGACGACAGCGTGTGAGAGTCGTCAGATAGACGTTTTCGAGAGTCGGTTCCTCAGGCGGCGAGGTAGAATCACAGAGCCCGAGTCGCTCGAGGATGCGACGAAGGCTCGTCGCCGACTCCTCGGCTGGCGGGTGGAAGGGAACGCCGACCTCGTCGGCCTCGACCGATGGCCGTTCGCCGACGAACAGGAAATCCCCACCCACGTCGCCATAGCCGTGGACGACGTGTGTTCGTGTTTGACACAGCTTCGGACAGTTCTCACACGCTTCGTCCATACTGAACGGATTCGCCTGCGTTCGCTGATTCGCGTCCACACTCGAGTGTTAGCGCAGAAACTCAAAAGCACCGCGGGTACGTGGACCGAACCCATATAGGAGTCGACTGCGTAGGACGACCAATCGATGTCCTCTCCACAGCACGACACTGGAGGTGAGATGGCAGATGCCTGTCCCGTGATCGAATCCTTAGAACAGATCGG